>ONXW01000385.1 GCA_900321915.1 uncultured Eubacteriales bacterium | reverse complement strand
TACCTTAGTACACTTTATTTTGTTTTATAGTATGTGCACGAATTTTACTATTATAATGGATGCGGCACTGTATACCTGATCGGTACATACGGTGCATCGGAAGGGGCGGAGATGGCTTACACTTCTTCCGCGGCCGCGTTGCGTCCTGCGATCCGGCCGAAGGTGAGGGCGGAGGAGTGGGAGCTTCCGGGCACAGTGATCGGATAGGTGCTGCCGTAGCGTCCTCCCATGATGTTTCCGGTTACATATAGGCCGGGGATGACCTTGCGGTCCTTGTCAAGGACGCGCAGCTGCATGTCGCATTCCAGGCCTCCGTGTACGCAGAGCATGGCGCCCATGCCGATCTTGCAGGCATAGTAAGGAGGAGTCTTAAGCTTGGACAGGCGTTTGCCCATCTTGCCGAAATCTTCGTCAACACCTTTTTCCGCCAGCTCGGAGTATCGCTTAATGGAAGCGATTGCTGTCTGCTTGGCTTCATCGGAAATATCAAACTGATCAACCAGCTCTTCGATCGTTTCACCCATCAGGGTAGCGCCGGAGGCTACGCTGTCATCGACCATCTTCTGATTCGCATAGCCGTAAATCGCGGTCAGAGAGCCGTTCTTTGCCGCTGCCTCTTCGGATACCAGAGCGCAGACCTGTCCATGGCCGGGCGTCATCAGCGGAACCTCATTGACCCAGTTGGCATCAAAGATCTGGTAGATCGTGCGTCCGGGAAGGCGGTTGAGCAGGTTGTTGAGCTCCTGGCCGGGAACGTCTTCATTCTGGAAACGCTCACCGTAGATAGTCAGCTCAAGGAAACCGGTGGAACCGAGTACGCCGCCCATGTTATGGTCATTGGTAGCATGAGGCCATTCCTCCATTTTTGCGCCGATCCACATTCCCATCCGGTGACCGTCGCCGGTGTTGGCCATCTTGCCTTCCGGATCCACGCTGGTAAAGAAATGCGGGATGGTCATGGTCTGCGGATTGTAGTAGTGAAGCATATCTTCATTACTGGAATAATCACCGGTAGCGAGGATAACAGCCTTCCTGGCGGTTGCCTTGTAAACTTTTCCGTCGTAATCCTGGGCAATGACGCCTGTCACGCGGCCACTTTCGTCAGTGAGAAGCTTTTTGACCGGGGTGGCAAGATAAGCCTGCGCGTTGCCGGTAGCCTCCGCCTTCTCCCAGTGCTTTTTGAACACGAAGGACTGGTCAGGATAGAACTGGACGGTACACTGATAGGTCTTATATCGCTCTTCATCAATATTGAACGCCTCGGGACTCGGATAACGTGCTGCCTGAAGCCACTGCTCTACACCTTCGGGAGGAAGCTCAGTGGTTTCACCGAGGCAGTAGAGATCATCTACAGATTGCGCGTACCAGTCAAAAGCATCGCCGACTTCATCCGCCCACATCTGCCACAGCCTGTAGTGAGCCCTGTTGCCGGACTCATGAACCAGGGATTCTACGATGGCATCCTTCTCCGCCAGCATATCGCGTCCCCATTTTTCCGTAACAATCTTAGAACCGATGACGCCGAAGTCGCCGGAGCGGCACTGAAGCGATGCGCATTTTTCAAACAGGATTACCTTCGCGCCATTCTCCGCAGCCTCTCTTGCGGCAGATACGCCGGAGAGTCCTCCGCCGCATACGATGATATCCGTTTCCAGCTCTTCATCGATGGTATCGAATTCCGGGGCTTCTCCCAGCCAGTCTTCCATCAGGCAGACACCGTTGGCGTCATAGCGCTTTTCAGAAGAAGCCGCATCCATGGGAACTTCCACGGCTTCACCCTTTGCCTGGGCGATACAGCTCTCAAGGCAGCGCTGAACGGCTGTGGTTGTTACCGTCGCGCCGGATACGCCGTCGATCTCGGAACTCTGTGCGGCCATCAGCTGAGCGATCAGTTCATCCTTCGCAGCCTGTCCGATAGTCTCCGTCTCACTGGAAACATCCAGTTCGATAGAAGTAATATTGTTGGCATCGAAAGTTGCGGTCATAAGTACCTCTCCGATACCCTGCGCTTTTGCCGAGTAAGTTCCAGGAGTGTAAATACCCTC
>ONXW01000363.1 GCA_900321915.1 uncultured Eubacteriales bacterium | reverse complement strand
GTTTTGCATATGTTATAGTGTCGCCATCAAGATTTCAGATATCCGAAATATGATTTCAGTAATTTTCACATCATTCATGCTGTTTATGACAGGGAGGTTTAACCATGACAAGAGAAGTTGAAAAAGTACCGTCAGCATATTTTGATCTGGCCGGGGCGACAGCCCTTATCACCGGAGGCGCCAGCGGCCTCGGAAAGGCGACAGCCGACCGTATGCTCCGCAGCAACGCAAACGTTGTCATTGCCGACTACAGCGATGCCGGGCAGCAGGTGGCAGACGAGCTGGATGCAAAGTATGATATGAGCTGCCGTTTTATCAAGACTGACGTCAGCAAAGAAGAAGATGTCAGGGCTGCGGTGGAATACGCGGTTTCCTGCTTCGGAAGCCTGGATATCCTTGTTGCCAGCGCCGGCATCGGCGGCGACAACAATGCCATCGCGGACGAAACCCTCCCAAACTGGGAAAAGGTGAACGCGGTTGATTATACCGGCGTTATGCTGGCTGACAAATACGCCATCATGCAGTTCCTGAAGCAGGGACACGGCGGCGCTGTCTGCAACCTGGCTTCCATGTTCGGACTTGTGGCGGTACCGTCCAATGTCGCATATTCCGCCGCCAAAGGCGGTGTAGTAAACCTTACCAAATCCGCCGGCGCCGCCTATGCCTCCCAGGGCATCCGCGTCAACTGCGTCTGCCCGGGCGTCATCAACACCCCTCTGGTTCCGGAGATCGAGAAACAGAAATACCGCGAGATCCACCCCATGCACCGCATCGGTGAGGATTTCGAGATTGCCTCCATCATCACCTTCCTCTGCAGCCAGAACGCCCGGTTCATCACCGGCGCGGCAATCCCGGTAGACGGCGGGTATACGAGCGTCTGAGTGAACGAACGCCTGATTCAAGGAGTGTCTGATAGGCTTTTCCGCTCCACGGGGATGCCTCACACGGCAAAAAACGGTGCGGCCGGCAAACCTGCCTGCTGCACCGTTTTCGATATTCAATCCTGCCGCCTCTCTTATTTCTGGTATTCTATCCACTCCCCGTCCATCTCCAGGTACAGGGAATCTCCCTCGATACTGTATTCATGGGAGAAGTCCGAATCCGTCCCCACCAGCTTCCATGTATACCAGAGCACCGGTATCTCTGTCTCCCCGGTGACAACGCCCGTATGATCGGGATTGAGCACGACCGATACGGGGATGTCTTTATCCTTAAGTCCTGCTGCCTGCTCCTCCCCTGTCTCTGTCCTGGCATAGGTTCCCGGGACATAGTCGTACATCGTCTGTGCCCCGAAATTCTTGAATTCCATGGAATCCAGGACCTCCGCCAGCATGTCGCTCATTTTCATGTCCGCCGCTTCATCCCCGGAGAGATGTACAAGCGTATCTACCAGGAGCACGCCGCCATGGTATTCCGCAGCGATAAATTCTTCGTGGGCGGCGCCTTCCCCCTCTTCCCACGGGGTCTGTTCAAACAGGGCCCAGTGATCTCCGGCAAAATACCCCTCTTCCCTGAGAAGCGTCTCCCGGTCCAGGTCCTCCGTCCGCTCTGTCAGGACCTCCTGGGGCTGCCGGTCCGGGATTACGCTCACGGATGTGAGGCAGCTTCCGGCGCACTCGCCGGTGTAGACGAACTGCACTTCCTCTTCCGCTTCTTCCACCCGGATACACTCCTGGCGGTATTTTACCGACCATCCGTCTTTGCTGCTGTACGTTTCCATATCCGGTTCTTCCGCTTCCGCGCTTCCCGGCTTCTCCGGGGATTCCGCTTCAGCAGGTTCCGTCTCCTCCTGTGACTCCGCCTCCGCAGCAGTGCTCTCCTCTGCCGGCGCTGCCGTATTTCCCGCGGGCTGTCCGCTGCCGCAGGCGGAAAATACCGCCGCAGATAATACGATCGCCGCGGCCGCCATAAATATCTTCATCGTTTTTTTCATAATTAACCTCTCCCGCGCTTATCTGAAACAGTCAGATCTACCTTATCATTTTCTGCCGTTCTGTCAATAGCTGCCCGGCAGACCGCGAAGTGAAGAAACCGTTTGACAAGATGCCAACCCTATGGTATAGTACCATGGTGAGCAATTATAGGGGAATAGTTCAATGGCAGAGCTACGGTCTCCAAAACCGCCGATGGGGGTTCGAATCCCTCTTCCCCTGCTTTAAACCGCGCAACCGGGCCGAGATGGCACAGAGGCGCGGTTTTTCTTTTTCCGAAATCATTATCCCGGCGAGATGAGGTACAGATATGGATATTATCAGACGTTTCACACAGTACGCGCAGATTGACACCCAGTCCGACGAGTCATCTTCTGCCGTTCCCAGCACAAAAAAGCAGTTTGACCTTGCCCGACTCCTGGCGCGGCAGCTCACGGAGATGGGGGCTTCCGATGTCTGGCTGAGCGATCTCTGCTATGTCTACGCCCGCATCCCCTCGAATCTTTCCCCTGAGGAAGATGCCGCAACTCCCCGCCTGGGGTTTCTCGCCCACATGGACACGTCGCCTTCCGCCAGCGGGAAGGATGTGAAGCCCCGCATCGTGGAGAAGTATGACGGCGGGGATATCCCGCTGGGATCCGGGACTGTCCTGTCCCCGAAGACATTTCCCTATCTCATGACAGCGGCGGGATCCGACCTGATGGTGACTGACGGGACGACCCTCCTGGGCGCCGACGACAAGGCCGGAATCGCGGAGATCATGGAGATGGCGGATATTCTGCTGAAGAATCCGTCCATCCGGCACGGAGAAATAGATATCGCTTTTACGCCGGATGAAGAGATCGGCAGCGGCGCGGAAGGCCTGGATCTCGCCCGGTTCGGCGCAGAAGTGGGCTACACGGTGGACGGCGGCCCCCT
>ONXW01000358.1 GCA_900321915.1 uncultured Eubacteriales bacterium | reverse complement strand
TGCGGGAGCAGGTGAAGGCTGAGCAGCGCCTGGGAACACCTGTGCCGAAAAAGGTCACTGTGGACCTGAACGGGAAAAAGCTTAACTGTGAGCTGGTCACGAGAGAAGTGAATCTCCGCCGCGGGACAGCTACCTCCAGGGGCTATGAAGACAGCGGCACCGTGGCTTTCTACGGCCTGGAAGGAAATGGCAGTTTTCGGGAAACCGGTGCAAAAAAAGGCGAGGTCGCTTACTTCTGCTTTGCGGATGAGGACTACCAGGCGGGCTGGAAGGTCCTGTCGGGGTGGTCCGGGAGCGCCTTCGGATATACCTACTGAAAAGGAATGCCATGGAACTCTGGATTATCATTCTTGCCGCCGTGTACGGAGCCGTTGCCGGTTCTTTTCTCAACTGCGCCGCCTGGCGGACAGCCCGGGGAGAATCCTTTATCTCCGGACACAGCCGCTGTACGGCGTGCGGGCACGAGCTGGGCGCGCCGGACCTGGTTCCGGTGCTCAGCTGGCTGTTTCTCCGGGGAAGATGCCGGTTCTGCGGGGAGAAGATCTCCGCGAGATATCCGCTGACGGAACTGTTCTGGGCGGCGGTCACCGTGCTGTGCCTTGAGAAATTCGGCCTGACGGTGCTGTTTGCGAGAAACTACATTTTCCTGTGCTGCCTTTTTGTCCTGTCCCTGGTGGACCAGGAAACCATGCTGATTCCGGATGAATGCCACCTGATTGCCGCCGGTACCTGGCTTATTTCCCTGCCGTTTACCGGGGGCGGTCCCGCGTACCTGTTCACGCATGCTGCCGCGGGCCTGCTGTTCGGCGGCGGACTCCTGGGGATCTCCCTGGTTCTCGACCGGGTGCTGGGAAAAGAAAGCCTCGGCGGGGGAGATATCAAGCTGGCGGCCGTCACCGGGCTGTATCTGGGCTTTGCGGGAACGCTGTTTGCGCTGATACTTGCCTGTATCCTGGGGCTTCTGTTTTTCGGGTTCCGGAAGGGACGGGGGGAAGCATTTCCCTTCGGGTCATCCATCGCGGCTGCCGCGGGACTGATGCTTCTCTTCGGCGGCCCGCTGGTTTCGTGGTACCTGAGTCTTTTAAACCTGTAGTGTGGTCCTTTTCGGGACCTTAGCGTATATGAGGATGAGATTATGGCGAAGACAATGCTTGGTGTAGATATCGGTCATGACAACCTGCGGCTGGTTCAGGTGCAGGGCCGGAAGGTACTCCGGGCGGTGTCTGTCCCGATGCCGAGACACCTGGTGAAGGACGGACAGATCATCTCCGATGAGACCATCGGGGAACTGATCCGGAAAACGATAAAGGATAACGGAATCCGGACAAAATCCGCGGCTTTTGTGATACCGAGCTCCAATGTGTATGTGAAAAACGTGGAGATGCCCGTGATGACAGAGGAGCAGCTGCTCTACAACCTGCCCTTTGAGTTCCGCGATTACATCACCGGCGAGATCCGGGAATATCTCTTCGACTATGCGCTGATCTCGGACCTTCCGTCGCAGAATGCGCCGGTGCAGGAAAAGAAGGCGGATGCGGATTCCGGGTTCGGGGATGAGGAGGAAGAGCAGGAAGCGCCGCGGATGGAGCTTCTGGCCGTGAGCACGCCCCGGACCTATATGGATGAGATGCGGGGCATCATGCGCAAGGCGGGCATGAAGCTGGACAAGGCGGCACCGCCCATCTGCGCCTACATCAACCTGATACGGGTGCACCAGCAGATGACCGGGGACATGGAGCAGGAATACTGCATCCTGGATCTGGGATACCAGTCGATCCGCATGCACATGTACAAGGGAGACCGCTATGTGATCACCCGCGTGCTGGATATGGGCCTCAACATGCTGGATGAGGTTCTCGCCGACGCTTTCAATGTGGACATTCATCTGGCCCACACTTATCTCATGACCAATTATGAGGACTGCCAGAACCGGGAAGAGTGCCTGAACACCTATGGAAACATCGCGATGGAGCTGATGCGGGTGCTGAATTTCTACCGTTACAGCAACCGGGACAGCAATATCAGCGACGTATGGCTCTGCGGCGGCGGCGCGGTGATACAGCCGCTGCGGGAAGCGCTGGCGGATACCCTTGACATCGACGTACATCCGGCGAGCGACCTGATCCCGGACGGCGGCGAGATAGAGAACGGAAACAGTTTTGTACAGGCGGTCGGAATCGCGATCGATTAACATACAGGGGCAGAAGCCCGGCCATAAGGCGCGGGGACCTGCCCGGGAGGTGGAATGGTGGCAAGATTCAATCCCGGCAAGGGAAAAACAAAAAACAGGAAAGCGGTCATGCGCGGGAAAATGCCTGAAAAGCGCACGATCAACCTTGCCCCGATCGGCGTAAAAAAGTTTGATCCGAAGCTGATCATTGCGGAGATCGTCCTGATTGCCCTGATTGGCTCCCTGTTCGGAAAGTTCTTTGTTCTGGACCGGTATGCAGCGATGCTGCGGGCTACATCCGAGGTTTCCCGGATGCAGGACGCGCTGCAGGATGAATATGACAAGGTGGCATCCTACGGATATCTGGAGGATGAGTACGCCCATTATAATTATTCCGGCATGACCGAGGAGGAGCTCTCCCTGGTGGACAGGGCGGACATCATCCGCCTGGTGCAGGAGGAGACGCGGACATCCAGAGGGCTGGATTCCTGGTCCCTTTCGGGCAATCTCCTGACACTTACCGTTTCCGGAAATGACCTGCAGGAGATCAACCAGATGGCAAAGCGGCTGGAGAAGTT
>ONXW01000350.1 GCA_900321915.1 uncultured Eubacteriales bacterium | reverse complement strand
TCCATCGGCGTTTACCAGAAGATCGTTGCGTCCAACGAACTTTCCCCGGCTATGCGGCTTCCGATGTCCATCGTGTACCTGTTCATGGTGGTCGGATTCTGGCTGGCTGTGATTCGCGGTATCCAGATGGTTATCATTCACGTGATGCATTTCGGCGACAAGGTTGCCACAACACTGGAGCAGACAATGGCGGACGCTGCTGAAGAAGCGAATGCCGGCAAGAAGGCGGAAGGAGGCAATGAGTAATGGCTGCGGTAATGGTATTTGTAGTATTCCTGGTAGCTATCTTCCTTTCGGTTCCGATCGGCGTTTCCATGATTCTCGGCTCTGTTGCCCCGATCATGCTGCTCGGCAAGGGCGGTACAATCGAGCAGGTTCTCAATAACTGCTTTTCCGGTGCGAACTCCACCCCGATCCTGGCGGTTCCGCTGTTCATCCTCGGCGGCGTCATTATGGCGGAGGGAGGAATCTCCAAAAAGCTGTTCAGCTTTTTCGCTTACTTTGTAGGCAAGCTTCCCGGCGGTGTGCCCTGCGCGGTTATCCTGACCTGCCTTTTCTACGGTGCCATCTCCGGTTCCGGCCCGGCAACCACGGCTGCGGTCGGTGCCATGTGTATCCCGTTCATGTCCAGCCTTGGCTATGACCGCACCTGGTCGGCAGGTCTTATCGCTGTTGCCGGCGGTCTGGGCGTTATCATTCCTCCGTCCATCCCGTTCGTTCTCTATTCCCTGGCGACCGGCGTCTCCACCGGAGACCTGTTCCTGGGCGGCGTGTTCCCGGGTGTACTTATCGGCGGCGCCATGATGGTCTATGCCGTGGCTTACTGCCTGAGGCACCGCGAGAACCAGATAACCATCAATGAGAAGATGAACGAGCTTCACAAGGAAGGACTTGGAAAAATTTTCAGGGACAGCTTCTTCGCCCTGCTCTGCCCGATCATCGTACTCGGCGGTATTTATACCGGCTTCGTCACACCGACGGAGGCTGCGGTTGTTTCCGTATTCTACGCACTGATTGTTTCGCTGTTTGTCTATAAGTCCATCACATTCAAACAGCTGTATCCGTTCCTCTGCGCTTCCGTAAAGACATACGGCGGCCTGGCATTCGTGCTCGCATTCGCGACCGCGTTCGGACGCGTGCTGTCCCTGACAAAAGCGACCAAAGTCGTTCAGGATTTCATTATTGCAAACTTCCATTCCAGCTTTACCATCCTGACCGTCTGCATGATCCTGTTCCTGATTCTGGGTATGGTTATGGATACCGGCCCGGCCATCATCATCCTGGCGCCGGTTCTTCTTCCCGCAGTGCAGGAGCTTGGCGTTGACCCGGTTCACTTCGGTGTTATCCTGGTCTGCTGCCTTTCCATCGGACTTGCGACACCGCCTTTCGGACTGGACCTGTTCGTTGCAGGAAACCTGGCAGAAGAGCCGCCGATGGCAGTTGCGAAGAAGGCTATCCCCTTCATGCTGGCATTCCTTATCGCCATGCTCATGATCACCTATATCCCGGCGATCAGTACCGCACTTCCGAATGCGCTTAAATAAGCCAATTTGTGAAGATTTTATGAATGCATACTAATCAGTAGATTTATCCGAATCTGCTGTAGTATAATATCCCATGTAACTTTGGACGCGCCGGGCAGTCCGGCGCGTCCGGAAAAGTACATTAAAAAGAGGAGGAGTAAAAACATGAAACTTCAGAAACTCACATCTGTACTTCTGGCAGGCGCAATGGCTGCAAGCCTTGCAGCATGCGGCGGCTCCCAGCCGGCAGAAACCACAGCAGCTCCGGCAGCAGAAGCTCCGGCAGCTGAGGCACCGGCAGCAGAGGCTCCGGCTGGCGATGTGGATTATTCCGCACTCGACGCAGTTGAGCTCATCGGCGCAGATTCCACCGGTAAGGGCGCAGCAGGACAGATTTTCGGCGAGCTTGTCACTTCCAAGGTTGACGAGATCACCGGCGGCCAGCTGACCATTGACTACCATCCGAACGGCGACCTGGGCGGCGACGCTGACCTTCTTCGCCAGGAGCAGTCCGGCGATATCGACATCGTTGTATGCCAGACCGCACCGGTTGTTTCCTTCATTCCGGAAGTAGCTGTGTTCGACCTTCCGATGGTATTCGCTAAGTACAACGGCGACCAGATTGACGCAGTTCTGAACGGCAAGGATTCCAAGTTCAACCAGCAGCTGTCCGCAGCATATGAGGCTGCAGGATATCACCTGCTTGGCTTCCTGCAGAACGCAACCTATCGTCTGACCACCTCCAACAAGGAGCTGAACGACCTTGCAAGCTTCAAGGAGCTGAAGATCCGTACCATGGAGAACAACAACCACATGGCATTCTGGTCCGGCATCGGCGCTTCCCCGACACCGCTTGCATGGGCTGAGGTTTACATCTCCCTGCAGAACGGAACCATCGACGCTGAAGAGAACGCTGCAGATACCTGCGTAGGCGCTAACTTCCAGGAAGTTCAGAAGTATCTTGCATGCACCAACCACATTCTGTATGCAAACCAGATTTCCATCAACAAGGATAAGTTCGAGAGCCTTGACCCGGCTTACCAGGCAGCTCTTGAGCAGGCTGTCTCCGAGGCTATCGCTGAGATGAGACCGCAGCTTGAGCAGATTGATGCTGATTCCAAGAAGACTCTGGAAGACGGCGGCATGACCATCATCGAGTATGACGATGCATTCTTCGATGAGGTTCTTGCACTTGATCCTGTTAAAGAGCTCTACACCAAGATCGACAGCGATGTGAACGGCCTTGGTACAACTCTTCAGGAGGAACTTGCTGCTCAGTAAGAGACTGCTGAACTGAGAAAACAGTATGTAACCGGAGCGGGGGCGGCATTAGCCGACCCCGCTTTTTTAAGACACTCTTCCGGGAAGATTTTCCCGCCTGTCGCTTCCTTGCGGGAGCTTCTGCTGTGAGGTATCGGATGGAACAGGCATCAAAAATCAGGGCCTTCGGGCTTCTGTTAATCACTTTCTTTTTCTGGGGCAGTATCTATGTGGGCGGAAAGATGATAGCGGGCGACATGCCGGCGCCTCTTGTGGCCTGCCTCCGATGTGTCATATCTGTTCCCGCACTGTGGCTTATTGCCCGGAAATATCGCGATGTAAGGATCCATCCGGAGGACTTCAAGCTGTTCGCGGCAGTGGGGCTGCTCGGGTATTTCGGGACGATTTTCCTGATTCAGATGGCAATCAGCCTGACGGGAGCTTCCACGGCTGCCCTGATCAATGCAACCACGCCTGTTGCGGTGACAGCTTTCGCCGTGCTGATTCTTCATGAGAAGCTGACACCGGTCAAGGTCATCTGCATCATTCTGGCGCTGGCCGGCACCTGGGTCGTGACGGCAGGGTCCGGCGGCGAGAGTGAGACCAGGGGGATTTTCCTGGCAGTGCTCTCGGTGCTATTCTGGGGTCTTGCATCTGTATTCATGCGGAAGCTTACGGCAAAATATCCGGCAATCCTTGTGACAACGTACGGGATGATGATAAGTCTCCTCCTGCACGTGCCTGTGGGCCTGGTTTCTTATCTGCGCGCGGACAGTATCCGTATCAGGCCGGTTACGGTCATTGTCCTTCTCTACCTTGGCCTGGTTGGTTCGGGACTTGCCCAGTATACATGGACATCTGTTCTCGCGGTTCTTCCCGCAAGTCTCTGTTCTCTTTTTTATCCCCTTCAGCCGATTTTTTCATCCGTTCTGGGCTTTTTTCTGCTGGGAGAGCGGCTGACAGGGTATTTTGCAATCGGGCTTCTGTTCATCTCCATGGATGTGGTCCTGAGTACGATAGAAGCAATGAAGAATGCCTGAGCTGACAGAAAATGATACAATTGATATATACTGCAATAAAGGACAGGGAGGTTATTCGATGAATTTAAGACAGCTGCAGTATTTTATTGCCATCGCGGAACTGGAACACTACACAAGAGCTGCTGAAAAACTCTATGTGAGCCAGTCAAATCTCAGCCATTCCATCAAGGAACTGGAGGAGGAACTGAATGTCCAGCTGTTTATGCGGAAAGGCCGCAATGTCAAACTGACAAAATACGGGGAGCTGTTCCTGCCTTATGCGTCGAAGGCCCTGGAGCTTCTGGATAACGGCGTACAGTGCCTGAACGATTATGTCAATCCGAATACAGGTTCTATCGTACTTTCCGGATTCCCTTCCCTGTCAGAGTTTATTCCCGATGTAATAGTGCGGTATCTGTCAGAGACGAACCGTGTCGGCGTGCATATACAGTTTAATCAGTCCGCAGATTTCACCACGCTGAAAAAACAGCTTATGGACGGGGATATTGACCTTGCCTTTGCTACTGTCATCGATGAGCCGGAGATCCGGGGGACTCTGATAGGAGAGCATGAGCTGGTTTTCGTCACATCGGAACACAGTGCTTTTGCCGGGCTGGATGAGATGGATCTCAGGCTGCTGGACGGAAAACCGTTTATCGCCTTTGATAATAATTGCGAACTCAGGAGTTTTACGGACCGGTACTTCAGGGAACTTGGAATCAGGACCAAAATCAAGCTGCAGACCGCCAACGATACCCTCATGTACGGTATGGTTGCAGCCGGACAGGGGGATGCTATCATGCCGTACCCAATCGGAGGAGCTCCCTATAACCTGAAGATCAAGAAGATCAAGAATGATATTCCCACCAGAAAGATTTTCCTGCAGTGGAATAAAGACAGATATATGCCCCCGGCAGCCGTGTACCTGCGTGATTTTATCGTGAGGCAGGGGCTTATCTTTAACGAATTCATGGAGCGGAAAAAACACGAAATACTGCCCTGAAATACATGAATGTTTCAGCTCAATAAATGAAAGCAGATCATTGGACTTTACAGGCTGTTTATAGTACATTTAATAACAGATAAGGTTCTATCCGATCCATGAATGATATTTATGGTTCTGAAAAACTAAAAACGTATAACATAAGAAAGCGAGGAAGAAAACACATGAGCAAGAAACTGGTTTCTGACTTAATGGTCGATTACCTTGAGCGCCGCGATGTCAAGTATGTGTTCGGTCTCTGCGGACATACCGTTATCGGCATGCTTGATGCGCTTTCACGCAGCGAGAAGGTAAAGTACATCTCCAACCGTCACGAGGCTGTTGCTTCTACCGCAGCGGACGGATATGCGCGTCTGACCCACAAGGCATCGGTGGTTATGTGCCACCTTGGCCCTGGTATCACCAATGTCCTGACCGGTGTTGCCAATGCCTCCTTCGACTCCATCCCGATGGTCGTCATCGCAGGTGATGTACCCAGCTATTACTATGGACGCGACCCGCACCAGGAAGTGAACATGCACGGCGATGCAACCCAGTACCGCCTGCTTGAGCCCGTTGTAAAGCGCGCATGGAGAATTGACGATCCGGAAGCTCTTCCCTACATCATGGACAAGGCATTCCGTCTGGCAGAATCCGGAAGACCGGGCCCGGTGCTCATTGATATGCCGATGGATATGTTCTCCCGCGAGATCGAAGAGAGTCTCTGGGATCGCACCTACAAGGATGCCCACATCACCATGAAGCCGGCCCTGGATCCGGAGGCAGCAAAGGCGATCGCTGAGAAGCTCGTCAATGCAAAGAGCCCGATGCTTCACGCAGGCGGCGGTATCCTTCTTGCACAGGCTTCCGACGAGCTGGCAGCTCTTGCTGAGTTCCTCGATATCCCGGTCAGCCGTACCCTGATGGGCCAGGGCTGCCTCTCCGACAGACATCCGCTCCTCGTGGGACAGACCGGTTTCTGGGGCCTGGAGTTCACTCACTCCCTGACCAACAATGCCGACGTTATCCTCGGTCTCGGCACCCGTTTTGCGGAGGCTGACAGCTCCTCCTGGTACCAGGGTGTTACCTTTGACCCCGACAAGACCACATTCCTCCAGATCGATATTGACCCGTACCAGATCGGAAAGAACTATCCGGTAGAGATCGGTGCGGTTGGCGACCTGAAGATCGGACTTAAGCAGATTCTGGAAGAAGTGAAGAAGATTTGTCCGGAAGGAAAGAAGAATCCGGAGCTCCGCGCGGCTATCGCGAAGGCAAAGGCAGACTTCAAGGCTTCCAACGAGGCTATCTCCAACGACAGCCGCTTCCCGATGACCCCGCAGAGAATTCTCCGCGACGTCAAGGAAGCTATTCCGGAAGACGCTGTTATCTTCACCGATGTAGGCTGGAACAAGAACGGCGTGGCACAGCAGTTTGACATCACAGTTCCCGGCAGCATCCATCACTCCTCCGGTCTTGCGACCATGGGCTTCGGTGCATCCGCAGTTCTCGGTGGAAAGCTGGCAGCTCCGGACCGTATCTGCCTGACCCTTACCGG
>ONXW01000247.1 GCA_900321915.1 uncultured Eubacteriales bacterium | reverse complement strand
CCATTTCATGACCTGGCCGGAAACCGTCGGGAAGCTCCGCCGGACAAACACATCCAGCCAGCGCAGCGGCTTCTCCGTTCTCACGAAACGGAACCTGCTGCCGTGTTTCAGGAAATGAATGGAAAATACGGCCGCCGCGCAGTAATTGCCGGCAGACGTCATCAGGCCGATTCCGAACATGCCCAGGTGCAGGACGTACACATTCAGCAGGTCGCCTGCAATGTTGACCGCGATCATGACAGTCGAGGCGGTAAAAATCCTTTTCCTGTCTCCGTCCAGAGGCATGATGGACGCGAGAAAAGCGACGGCAAGCTGGGCCGGCACGCCGATGGCGAGCCCCCGGATGTAGTCCGCCGTGACCGTATGGAGCTCCCCGGATTCCTCCGCCGCGCCAAGGAGCGCCGCTGTCTCTCCCGGAAACAGCAGAAGCGCCGCCGCGAGAACTGCCGATATCGCCCCGATGAGGACAATGCTTGAGGAAAAGATGGCGTTAACCCGCTGCTGTTCGCCTTTTGCCAGCGCAAGAGAACATTCCAGCTGTGAACCGATGGAGAAGATGCTCCCCATCGTTATAAAGAAGAATATCAGCTGATAGACAATCCCGGAGGAACTCAGGCATACTTCGCCATAAAAGCGCCCCACGATAAAGGAAGCGAAGAGGGCCGCCGTATTGGTCAGAAGCTGATTGATAAACATAGCCTGAAAAAGGTCACCCATAACGCTGCGGATCACAGAATCCGGTTCCGCGGTGGTTTTCAGGAGAAATCTGTTCTCTGTCATAGGACGAATCACGTATTATTTCCCGGCTTTCTCAGCCCAGGTGTTGTCGACGATTTTCTGAAATTCGACGCGTTCCTTCAGTTCTCCGGCCTCCTGCATGACGTCCTGCAGGCGGTCAAAGGCCTCCGGCTTCATGCACAGGGTGCTGTTCCAGGCATCGATGTCCTTATACCGCTGCACCACACTGGTCAGCACTTCCACGGACGTTCCCGGAAACTGCGGGCTGATCATCTGAGCGGTTTCCTCAGCGCTGTGGGAAAATACCCATTCCATTCCCCTGGTCATGGCGGCCGTAAAACGGCTCACCGTATCTTCCCGGTCTTTCAGATAGCCCTGCCGCGCAAAGAAAGCCGTATACGGAATCTCACCGCTCTCCTCCCCGATAGAAGCCAGGACAAAACCGTTATGGGCGGATTCTGTCTCTGTGGCTGTCGGCTCGAACATCGTTACATAATCGCCTGTCCCGCCCGTGAAAGCGCCTGCCATCATATCAAACTGCACGGAGGTATCCACGGTCACATCCTCGCCGGGCTTAAGCCCCTTCTGCTTCAGGACATATTCCAGCGTCATCTCGGGGACGCCGCCTTTTCTTCCGCCCAGGATGGTTTTCCCGGCCAGGTTCTCCCAGCGGAATTCCTCGTCCGTACGGCCGATCAGGAATGATCCGTCGCGTTTCGTCAGCTGCCCGAAGACCTTCGGGTAATCCTTCTGCCCTTCCAGGCAGGTATAGATGCACGCCTCCGGCCCGGCAAAGCCGATATCCGCTTCTCCGGTGATCACCGCGACCATTACCTTATCCGCCCCGCCCCCGTTTGTGAGCTCCAGCTCAAGTCCTTCATCCCTGAAATACCCCAGCTCGATTGTGGCATAGAGGGGCGCGTAGAACACGGAGTGCGTCACTTCGCAGAGCCTGATCTTATTATCATTTTCCGGTGTTTTTCCGCCGCATCCGGCCGCTGTAACTATCAGGCAGAGCAGGGAAGCGATGGCTGCTGTAATTTTAAATGCTTTCTTCATTCCATTCTCCTTCTCAGGGCGGGTCATAAGGTTGTGATTAACCTGTCAGGAAATACCGAATCTGCTTTTTGTGGCTTTTTCCAGCAATACGATACCTGCGTGCATAATCATGGCGCAGACCGCCAGTACGGCCACGGAGGTCATGACAAGGTCCATTTTAAATACCTGTGACCCGTAAACGATCAGGTAGCCCAGTCCTGCCCTGGAAACCAGGAATTCCCCGGTAATAACCCCTACCCAGGACAGGCCGATATTGATTTTCAGGGCATTGACGATGGTCGAAAGGTTCGCGGGCAGGACAAGCTTCCGGAAGATCTGCAGCCTGTCAGCGCCCAGCATTTTCATCAGCCTGACCTTTTCGACATCCGTATGATTGAAGCCATTCAGTACGTTTAATAT
>ONXW01000348.1 GCA_900321915.1 uncultured Eubacteriales bacterium | reverse complement strand
TTGTCCCACTGAAAGATGGCCCTGATGATCTCCGCGAATCCCAGGGTCGCGATGGCGAGGTAGTCGCTTTTCAGGCGGAGCACCGGAAGGCCGATCAGATAGGCGAAGAAGCCGGCGAATACGCCTGCCAGCACAATTGCGATAATCGGATGCAGGGCGAACTGTATGAGACCGCCGTCAAAATACATATATACATTGGCGCGGTCGGCAACCGGAATTGTCAGCACACCGTAGGTATAGGCGCCGACCAGCATGAATCCCGCCTGGCCGAGCGAAAAGAGCCCGGTAAAACCGTTCAGGAGATTCATCGATACGGCGACAAGCGCATAGATGGCGCCCTTTTTCAGCACGGTGAACAGCATGGATGTCGACGGAAGAGCTCTTTCCAACAGGAAGAGGAAAAGGAGGAAAGCGCCGATCAGGACCACATTTGCAGTTACTTCCTGTTTTTTGCTCATGATGCGTCCTCCCTTCTCAGACCTTGTCTGCGGCTGCTTCGCCGAAGAGGCCGGTCGGCCTCCAGATCAGCACAACGATCAGGAGCGCAAAGGTAAAGGCGTCAGAGAAAGTCGTCCAGCCCAGCCCTTTGATGATATTCTCACAGATGCCGATGATAAAAGCGCCGATCACCGCCCCGGGGATTGATCCGATTCCTCCGAACACCGCAGCGACAAAGGCCTTGAGGCCCGGCATCGCGCCGACGACGGGCGTCACGCCCGTGTAGTTGGAGAAGAACAGGAAGCTGCCGACTGCAGCGAGGAAAGACCCTATGATGAAAGTGAAGCTGATGACAGAGTTGATTTTAATGCCCATCAGCTGTGAGGTTTCAAAATCCTTTGAGGCCGCGCGCATGGCCATGCCTATTTTTGTCCTGTGAATGAGGAAGACGAGGCCGATGACGAGCAGAATGACCAGCGGAGGGGTGATCACGGTGACGCGCTTTGTCGTCACACCGAAGACGGTGATGACGTCAGAGATCCACGGAATCGGCGGGTACTGCTGCGCAAGGCCGCCTGTGATGTACAGAGCCAGGTTCTGCAGCAGGTAGGATACGCCGATCGCGGAGATCATGACCGACATGCGGGGCGCGGAGCGGAGCGGCTTGTACGCGGCTCTTTCCACGAGGAAGCCTATGACAACAGTTGAGACAATGACGAGAGGCATGGCGAGGTACCACGGCATGACGGTGGACGCATACACCATAATGAGTCCCGCACACATGAAGATATCACCATGTGCGAAATTGATGAGGCGGAGAATGCCGTAAACCATGGTGTAGCCGATCGAGATCAGCGCGTATTGCCCGCCCACGGATATGCCCGCCATCAGATAGGGAAGATTTCTGCTGAGCCATTCCATAGAATCTTTTCTCCTGTAGCAACACGGGCTGCCCGTCAGAGGCAGCCCGCAAAGTATTTCAGTTTACGGTGACGAATGCAGCAATATGATTTATTCTGCGACTGTCTGGACGCTTACGAAGTCCCAGGCACCCGTCTCGGTATTTGCTGTCTTTACGTAAGCGGAATCCCTCACGGCGTCGCCGTTTTCAGAATCGAACTCGATATGTCCGGTCACGCCTTCGCAGGTTGTGGTCCAGAGCGCCTCGTTTACTGCGGCAGGATCTGGCGAACCGGCTGCCTTCAGTGCCTCAAGTGCCGTGAAGTATGCGTCATAGCCCATTGCCGTTACGGCTGCTACCGTGTCATCTCCGCCGTTGTTTGCCAGATTGGTCGGATCGGAGTTGATGAATTCCTTCATGCCGGTGTCAAACTCTTCATCGCCGCCTTCCTGATAGAAGGTCGTGACGTAGATTTCCACATCTTTGCCCTTGGCTGCATTCAGGATGACATTGGAATCCCAGGTGTCGCCGGCCAGAAGCGGGATACCCAGACCCTGTGCGGCAGCCTGCTCGATCGTGTTTGCGGCAGCCTCCGTGGAGGTCGGTGTAAAGAAGACGTCGCATCCCTGGTTTTTTGCATCGGTGATGTAGGAAGTGAAGTCGCTGTTGCCGTCCGGGAAGTCTGCTTTCACAACTTCTCCGCCAAGCTCCTCAAATGCCTTTGTGAAGTAGAATGCCAGGCCCTGTGAATAGTCATCGCCGAGCTTGGCGAGAACATAGGCCTTCTTGGCCCCGAAGGTGCTATTTGCAAAATTCGCCAGAACGCTGCCCTGGAACGGGTCAAGGAAGCAGATCCGGAAATAGTGGGTGTTGCCCTGTGTGACCTGCGGATTCGTGCAGGTGACGCCGATGGCGGGGACACCTCCCTCTTTAAAGATATCAGATGCCGCGATCGAAACGCCGGAGCCGTAGGAACCCAGCACGACCGAAACGCCGTCACCCACCAGCTTGGAAGCGGCAGACGGTCCCTTGTCGTTAGAAGACTCATTGTCAACGATGTCG
>ONXW01000126.1 GCA_900321915.1 uncultured Eubacteriales bacterium | reverse complement strand
CACCTGAAGATCCGCCCCGGGACCAATGTCGCCTTCGCCAACGGCATGATGCACGTGATGGTGGAGGAGGACCTGATTGACCACGCTTATATCCGGGATCACACCGAGGGCTTTGAGAAGCTCCGGGAGATCCTCAGGGACTACACGCCGGAAAAGGTGGCGGAGATCTGCCATATCGACGCGGATAAGCTGCGGGAGGCCGCCCGGATGTATGCCGGGGCGAAGAAGGCCCCCATCATCTACTGCCTGGGCGTGACAGAGCACTCCACCGGCACCGAGGGCGTCATGAGCATGTCTAACATGGCCCTGATCACGGGAAAGCTGGGAAAGAGCGGCTGCGGCGTCAACCCCCTCAGGGGACAGAACAACGTGCAGGGCGCCTGCGATATGGGCGCCATGCCGACGGATTTCCCGGGCTACCAGAAGGTGGACAATGACATGGTCCGGATGAAATTTGAGAAGGCCTGGGGCGTGAGCCTGCCGAAGAAGCCCGGACTCACGGCCACGGAGGTATTCCCCGCGGCCATAGAGGGAAATATCCGCGGCCTCTATATCTGCGGAGAGGATCCCATCGTTTCTGACCCGGATACCGCCCATGTGGTGCGGGCCCTGGAATCCCTGGAGTTCCTGGTGGTGCAGGACCTGTTCATGACGGCTACGGCAAAGTACGCGGACGTGGTCCTTCCCGCCATCAGTTTTGCGGAGAAGGAGGGGACATTTACCAACACCGAGCGCCGGGTGCAGCGCATCCGCAGGGCGGTGGAGCTTCCCGGCGATATGCGCCCTGACACCGATATCATCGCGGACCTGATGAACGCCATGGGCTATCCGCAGAAGCATATGACGCCGGCGGAGATCATGGATGAGATCGCGGAGGTGACCCCCAGCTTCCACGGGATTTCCCACGCCAGGCTGGACGCCGGCGAAAGCCTGCAGTGGCCCTGCCGGGAAAAGGACCAGCCGGGAACGCCCATCATGCATGTGGGACAGCCCGCCCGCGGAAAGGCTCTGTTCTATCCGGCGGAGTATGTGCCGTCCCGGGAGCTTCCGGATGAGGAATATCCGCTGATGCTGACCACAGGCCGCATCCTGTACCAGTACAATGCCGGCGCCATGACCCTCCGGGCGAAGGGACTGACTGAGATCGCGGGGGAAGGTTTTATCGAGATGAACCTGCGCGACGCGGAGCGTCTCGGCATAAAGAACCGGGAGCGGGTCCGCGTGCGGAGCCGCAGGGGCGTCATCACAGCGACGGCCCGGGTGGGCAGGAAGGTTTCGGAGGGTGAGACCTGGATGCCGTTCCATTTCCCGGATTCCCCTGTCAACCGCCTGACAAACGCGGCACTGGACGCATTCGCGAGAATTCCGGAGTATAAGGTCTGTGCCGTCTGCGTGGAGAAGCTGCCCGGATTCGGAGAAGCCGGCGTGGAGGAATGAGATGAATGATACCGTGGTGTATACCCGAGTGACCCGCGTCCGGCCTGACGGCGGGACCGAGGAAGCGGAGACCTGCCTTCTCTCGGAGCATGAACTGGAGATCTGTGCGGACGGGGAAACCCTTGCAAAGCTTGTGTGCACGGCGTGCGATCTCCGGGAGCTGGCGGCGGGATGGCTCTTTTCCGCGGGCATTCTCCGCTCGGCGGAGGAGATTGAATCCATCGCCCTGGAAAAGGACGGGGGTAAGATTTCATTTGCCCTGAAAAAACCGGATGCGGGGAAGGACAGGGGAGCGGAAAAACAGGGCCGGAACCGGCGGGACGACCGCTCCGGGGCGCCTTCCGGGCTCACATCATTTACCAGTGAGACGGTGTTTTCCCTGGCGGAGGCCTTCCGGGAGGAGACTGCCCTTCACGCAGCGTCGCAGGGAACCCACAGCTGCATGCTCTTAAGAGACGGTGAGATTGTGTACCGGTCCGAGGACATCGGACGGCACAATGCCGTCGACAAGGTCATCGGCGCGGCGCTTCTGCGGGAGATTCCTCCGGAGGAGTGCGTCCTGTTCACCTCGGGGCGCGTTCCGAAGGATATGGTGCAGAAGGTGGTGCGGGCCGGGATACCGGTCCTCGCCGCCAAGTCCGTGACCACCGCGGAAGCGGTGGAATATGCGCGTAAAAAGGGGCTTATCCTCATCTGGCGCGCGTGGCCTGACCAGTATGAAACAGGATTGTAACAGACAGGCGGAAAGGAGGGACGGCAATGTTCCGTGAGCGACTGAGTGAACTGCTCACAGCAATCGGCGCTGACAACGGCAGTATTGCCAGGTATGCGGGCTTTGACAGGACCAATATCAGCCATATGCGCGGCGGCCGCCGTGTGCCGGGAGCGTCAGGAAGGACGGCGGAGAAGCTGGTAAACGGCATTTACCTCTTTTCCGATAACCGGAATGAGCTGGGACGTCTCTGCAAAGTGGTCGGCGCTTCGCCGTCAGGATCTGCGGAGGAGATAAAACAGGCTGTTTCGGACTGGCTGTTTGAAGACAGCGGGGAAGAAGCGCGGCAGGAGGGTGCTTCCAGGAAAACGCCCAGGTCGAAGCCCGCAAAGCCTGTGTTCCGTTCTTTCGGAGAGCGGCTGGACGCTATTATGACCATGACGGAGCTGTCCAATATCCGCCTGAGCCGTCTTGTCCATATTGACGCGTCGCTGATAAGCCGCTACCGCAACGGCGTCCGGAGCCCGCAGGGAAACAGGCAGATCGCGTCCCGGATGAGCCATGTGCTGTTTGAACGCCTGCAGAAAAACGGGCAGATGAAAGACCTGTCGCGGCTCATGCAGGTGCCGGAGGACATGATTGATGAGGAAGATTTTGTCTTCTGGCTGTACCAGGACAGTGACCTGCAGGACAGGAATGTGCTGATAGCCGAAAACCTGCTGGAGGACTTTGACAGCTTCACCGGGGATACCGGAATCGAGCTTCCTTCGGTGAAAGAAGCGGCCCCCCCGGAGATTCTGTCGGATAAGCGGACAGCCTACCTGGGAGAAGAGGGACTAAGGTCCGCCGTGCTGCGGTTTCTCGGCAATGTCTTGTCAGGGAATGGGAAGGAGCTGTTTCTTTATTCCGATGAAGGGATGGACTGGCTCATCTCTGACCGGGAATATCTGGCAAAATGGGCTTCTCTCATGGGCGCTGCTGTCAGGAACGGCACCCACATATGGATTATTCACAACATTGACCGCAATGCCGAAGAACTCTCGAAGGCAATCAGCAGCTGGCTTCCCCTGTATACTTCCGGGATGATTGAATCCTTCTACTGCAAGCAGAGGCAGACATCCCACTTTAACCACACCATTTTCCTGGCGCCCGGCCTGGCCTGTATCGAGGGTTTCCATGTTGCGGGAACCGGCGGGGGCGGGATATATCACTACCACACCGGGGAGGCGGAGCTGCGCGCCCTGGAGGAGGAATACCGGCAGCTGATGCAGCATGCCAGGCCCCTGGTGCGGTTCGGCACCCTGGAGCCGGGTCCTTCCGGAGAGGAGGTTGCCGTCATCCAGAGCGCCCTGACTGTCGCGTCGATGCCCCGCAGCCTTGCGGAAAGCTTCGGCAGTCCCGAACTCCTCAAAACGTGGGAGAGAATGAACAGGAACCTTCTGGAACAGCTGGAAAATGGACGCGTCATCGAGTGTACCACCCTCGCGGAGGACGAGGAACTGTTTGCGGGGAAAGTGGAGGTGGACAGGGTTCCGGGGATGGAACCGGTGTACTATACACCGGAACAGTATGCGGCTCACATCGGGAATATCATCCGGCTCTCCGAGCGCTACCCGGGGTATTGTTTTTACCCGCTTCCGGAGACGCCTTTCCCGAATATGAAACTGCTGATCACGGAGACTCTTACCAGGGTCAGCTACGCGGCGAGGCCGGAATTATCCTTCGGGGTGAGCCATCCGGTGCTCTGCGCCGCATTCCGGGGGTTTGCCGGGCAGCTGACAGAAAAGAACCAGACAGACAGAAATACGCTCCGGCATAAGCTGGAGCGCAGGTATCCGTAAAATATCAATACTCTGTAAAAACAGGGGGATGTCGCAAAGGACATCCCCCTGTTCCGTTACCGTGCTTCTTTTTTCTCCGGATGGCAGAAACCTCTGCTTCCGCAGCTCTCACAGCCGCAGGAGCAGCCGCCCGTCCCGTTTCTGCGGTTCTGTACCCACCGCAGGATATTTGCGGCGACAATCAGGACAATGATGGCTGCCACAATATAACTTGCCAGATTCATGACGGATACCTTCTTTCTTTCATCAGAACATGATTCTTGCAGCCATGGTTTTGTCCAGGGCAACCCGGCTGTCCTTTACCTGGACAATCAGGTTGCCTGCCAGCTCACTGACGACCGTGACATCGGTATTTTCAACGAAACCCAGCTCCGCCAGGTGCTGCCGCACCTCGTCTTTTCCTGTAATGCGGCGGATGGTTACGGTTTCTCCGGGTTTTGCCATTGATAAGGGTATCATTCAAGCTGCCTCCTCATGATGTTTGCATTAACTAACTTAAGTTATATTATACTAACATCCGAGGCTGTGTCAAGTATCTTCCGCGTCTTATTCTGCTGAAGATCCTTCCGGAAGCCTGAGGTCGAGGCCTCTGACAATCTTCCTGAGCGGCAGGATGCTGACAGGATTCACGGAGAGCTCGTCAACCCCCATGCGGAGGAAGGTTTCCGTGAGCGTCGGGTCTGCGCCGAGTTCGCCGCAGATACCGACCCATATGCCGTTGCGGTGTCCCGCGTCAACCGCCATCTGGATCTCGCGGAGAACCGCCGGATGATGGGTGTCGGAGAACGGCTCGAGCTTCGCGTTCTGGCGGTCAAGGGCACAGGTGTACTGGGTGAGGTCATTGGTGCCGATGGAGAAGAACTCGCAGTCCTTCGCCAGATCATCCGCGCAGAGCGCAGCCGCCGGGGTTTCGATCATGATTCCGACGGTGTATTTGCCGACCTTGGCGCCTTCCGCTTCCAGTTCTTTCCGGCACTCCGCCAGGATATCCTTGCATTCCCTGAGTTCCCGCACGCTGATGATCATGGGGAACATGATGCCGAGATTGCCGTATGCGGAAGCCCGGAGAAGGGCTCTCAGCTGCGTCTTGAAGAAATCCTTCCTGGTCAGGCAGATGCGGATAGCCCGGTATCCGAGGGCCGGGTTTTCCTCCTTGTCCAGTTTCATGTAGTCTACCATCTTGTCCGCGCCGATATCGCATGTGCGGATGATGATCTGCTTCGGGGCCAGGGATTCCAGCACATGCTTGTATGCCTGGAACTGGTCTTCCTCTGAGGGGTAATCCTTGCTGTTCAGGTACACAAATTCTGAGCGGAAGAGTCCTACGCCGCCGGCGTCATTCTGCTGTACCAGGCCGATGTCCTTCGGACCGCCGATATTGGCAAAGATCTTGATGGTCTTTCCGTCGATGGTGGTATTGTCCTTCCCCTTCAGCTCCTGCAGAAGCGCGCGTTTGGCGTCATCTTCCTTCTGCCGTTTGGTCAGGGAATCCAGAAGGTCCGGTGTGGGGTCAATATACGCGCAGTGGTTATAGCCGTCGATAATGGCGAGCTTTCCGTCCCAGCTGTCATCGACCTCCTTGCACTGCACCAGGGCCGGAAGGTTCATGCTGCGTGCCAGGATAGCCGTATGGCTGTTGGTGCTGCCTTCCCTCGTGATCATGCCGAGAAGAAGGGATTTCTCCAGGCGGACTGTCTCTGAAGGAGCGAAATCTTCGGCTACAAGGATAGCCGGTTCCGTACCCTGCATACTGTCAGTGTCGATGCCGAGGAGATAATTCAGGACCGACTGTTCGATGTCCAGGATATCCGCGCTGCGGGCCTGGAAATAGGCGTCTTCCATCTCGGCAAAGACCTTTGCCTGATTGTCAAACGCTACTTTTACGGCGTACTCCGCCTGGTGCTTCTGGGACATAATGATCTCGTTTGTGGCGTCGACCAGGTCTTCGTCCTCCAGCATCATGGCGTGCACGCTGAAAATCTCGGCGTTTTCTTCGCCTGCTTCCGCTTTTGCCTTCTCATACAGAACATTCTGCTGGTCAATGGCTTTCTGGCGCGCTTCCTCAAACCGCTCCGCTTCTTTTTCCGGGTTATCTGTCAGGGAATCGCTGATCTCTATACTCGGGGCCCGGAATATCTTGATTTTGCCGATGGCAATCCCATTCAGCACGCTTTTACCGGTT
>ONXW01000374.1 GCA_900321915.1 uncultured Eubacteriales bacterium | reverse complement strand
GGCTTCCAGGGCCTGCTTCAGGTCCTCAATGATATCGTCGCAGTGCTCGATGCCGCAGGAAAGGCGGATCAGGTCCGGTCCGACGCCGGCCGCCACCAGCTCCTCATCGGAGAGCTGACGGTGTGTCGAGGATGCCGGATGGAGCACGCAGGTGTGCGCGTCCGCCACGTGGGTCGCGATGATGCCCAGCTTCAGGTTCTTCATGAACGTCTCCGCGGCAGCCCTTCCGCCCTTCACGCCGAAGGAAATGACGCCGCAGGTGCCGTTCGGCATATATTTCTTTGCCAGGTCATAGTATTTGTTCCCCGGAAGTCCCGGATAGTTGACCCACGCCACCTTCTCATGCCCCTGAAGGAATTCCGCCGCCTTCATGGCGTTGGCGCAGTGGACCGGCATGCGGCAGGCCAGGGATTCCAGCCCCAGGTTCAGGAGGTAGGCATTCATCGGCGCCTGGATAGACCCGAAGTCACGCATCAGCTGCGCGGTGGCCTTGGTGATGAAAGCGCCGCCCAGGCCGAACTTCTCGGCGTAGGTGATCCCGTGGTAGGACTCATCCGGCGTGGTAAGGCCCGGGAATTTGTCCGCATGGGCCATCCAGTCGAATTTACCGCCGTCCACGATGGCGCCGCCGACGGCAGCGTCATGGCCGTCCATATATTTGGTAGTGGAGTGGGTGACGATGTCGCAGCCCCACTCGATGGGCCGGCAGTTGATGGGGGTTGCAAAGGTATTGTCCACAATCAGCGGCACGCCGTGGGCGTGGGCCGCATTCGCAAATCTCTCGATGTCGAATACAGTCAGGGCCGGGTTCGCGATGGTTTCGCCGAATACAGCCTTCGTGTTGGGCCTGAATGCCGCCTCCAGCTCCTCATCGCTGCAGTCGGGATCCAGGAATGTGAACTCAATGCCCATCTTCCGCATGGTCACGTTGAACAGGTTGTAGGTTCCGCCGTAGATGGCGCTGGTGGAGATGATATGATCCCCGCAGGTGGCAATATTAAAAATGGCAAAGAAGTTGGCCGCCTGGCCGGAGGATGTCAGCATGCCCGCGGTTCCGCCCTCCATCGCGGCGATCTTGGCCGCCACAAAATCGTTGGTCGGATTCTGCAGTCTCGTATAGAAATAACCGGAAGCTTCCAGGTCAAACAGCTTTCCCATATCCTCGCTGGTGTCATACTTGAAGGTAGTGCTCTGAATGATGGGAATCATCCTGGATTCCCCGTTTTTCGGCACATAGCCCGCTTCAATACATTTCGTCTCTGTTCTCATACTATCCTGTTCTCCTTCCCCTTCATTATCGTGCAGGCCGGGCAGCGGAATGCTCCCTGCCTTTCCGAATTCTGATTCCTATTATAATCACCGCCCCTTTCCCCCTGCAAGAGAAAATCTTTCATCTGCCGCTCCTTTTTTCCTCCGGAACACGCTGATGTCAGAAAATGTACCGGAGATCAGATCGAAATCGTCAAGAGAAAGTAATAATTCCGCATTTCCGGAATGCTATACTGAGGTCACGAACAAACAACAGGAGGACAGCCATGAACTCTAAAGTGTATGTAGGACTCTTGCGCGCCTTTGTGATGCTGGTCGCCAGCATAGCCATTGTCGCGGCCTGCGCCCTGATAGTGTACGCGGATCCCGTGCCGGAAGGGACGCCGCCGGCGGATATGACGGCAGAACCCCTGCTCCCGCCGGAACCGGTGATCCTCACCTCCGCGGAGATTGCCGGCTGCACCATCAGCGCCGACGGACAGTCTGCCGAAATGTATATCGCCTGCAACTGCGAGATGATAAACACAGACGGGAACATTTACCTGTTCCAGCTGGAAAACTGGCAGGAGGATCTCACGGACCGGACCGACTATCTGGCCGTCTTTCCCGCACAGGCTTACCTGCAGTACACGGTCCCGCTCTTCCGGGGCACTGCGGCGGACCGGACCAACAGCTCCTTCGCCGCGGCCGTATTTGACGGGACAAAATACCGGGTCATCTCAAACCGCTGCTACCCCTCGGGCCCCGAGATTCTGGCCTATGACCGCACACCTGTGACGTATACCGGAAAAAAGGGCCTGACCCTGGAGCTCGGAGAGATCAGCGAAGGCATTTCCCTCGGAATTAAGAGCGCCCAGCTGAGCCTTCCCCTGAATATCCTGGCGGGCTATGACCTTCCCTACCAGTACAACGGTGAGGTCTATTACTTCAACAGCGCCATCGTCGCCGCCTATGACCGGGCGATCAGGCAGCTTACCGACGCCGGCGTGGTGACAACCATGGTCCTGGTGAACAACTGGAGCGACCAGGTTCCGGATATGTTCCGGCCCGGCACCGCAAAGAATGACAGCGTCGCCTACTACGCATTCAATATCGATACCCCCGCGGGCCAGAAGCGGGTCGCCGCCACGGCGGCTTTCCTGGCGGAGCGGTACAGCGGCCTTGCCGGGTACGGCAAGATTTCCAACTGGGTCATCGGCAACGAGGTGAACGACCAGTACTGGAACTATGCCGGGGACATGGAGCTGCAGCCCTATGTGAACCTGTATTCCCGCGCTTTCCGCGTCTTCTACAACGAGATCCGATCCAGGTCCTCAGGCGCAGGCGTCTTCTTCTCCATGACCTATTACTGGAATGACGGCAGCTGGGCCAACGGGCTGAACAAATACAAGGGAAAGGATTTCCTGGACTGCTTTAATGAAACCGTGAAAAAGGAAGGACCCATGGACTGGGGACTTGCCTACCACCCCTATCCCTATCCGATGAATGAGCCCATGTTCTGGGACGACGGGGCCCAGGGGCTGACCATGGACCTTTCCACCCCCATCCTGAATTATTATAACCTGATGGTCCTGGTCGATTACATGAAGACGCCTCAGATGCTGAACCAGGCAGGGCAGGTGCGGCGCATCGCCCTCACGGAGCAGGGATTCTCCTCCACCACCCCGTCCGGGCAGAAGCTCCGGGAACAGGCGGCGGCCTTTGCCTACTCCTACTATATGGCAGTCAGCATTCCCGAGATTGAGTGCTACAACCTCCACCGGCAGGTGGACGCGCCCCAGGAAGTGGCCGCCGGCCTCTCCTACGGGCTGAAATACAACGACGGGCAGCAGAATGAGCTCATCGTCTCCTACCACGCAAAACCCATCTACTATGTTTTCAAGGATATCGACAGCGGCTGGAAGAAATCCCTGCAGGTATCCGAACAGTGCAAAAAGACGCTGGGCATCAGCAGATGGTCAGACCTCATTCCGGGATTTGAGTGGAAGGATCTTGAATAAACCGCATAAAGAAAAGCTGGCGCAGGATGATGCGCCAGCTTTTTTTATGCCTAACGGGCCGATATCAGTTTTTTCATCGCCACCACCAGGTTTTCGACGGTGAGGTAATACATGTCGAATTCCTTTTTGATGCTGGCATAGCTCTCGGGCACATCCCAGTAGCCTCCCCCGTCGCTGGGGTTGAGCCAGACGCAGTGGGAAAAATGGTCCCGGACCTCCAAAAGCCAGTCCATCCCGCTCTTCCCGTTGGAGGGCACGTAGCGCCTGCTGAACAGCTCGTAGGGCGCCATCTGGGCGTCGCCGACGATGATCAGCTTGTATTCCCGGTCCAGGGTGCGGAGCACCACATCGGTGGGAATGCTTTTGCTGTCCCGGCAGGTAGGGTCGGTATAGAGCTTCTGGTAAATACAGTTGTGAAAATAATATATCTTCAGATCCTTGAACCGGTTGGACTTGCTGACTGCCTGGAACAGGGCGGAGCAGAGCCTGATGTAATAATCCATGCTTCCGCCGGAATCCATCATCATGACAACCTTGACCGTATTCCTGCGGGGCCGCTCGTAGGCCAGCTCCAGCATGCCGGCGTTTGAGGCGGTGGCGTCCGCCGTCTTCTCGGCGTTCAGCTCCGTCTTCTCCTCGTCCGTCCTGTTGGAATACTGCCTGAGATACCGGAGTGCCACCTGGAAGGAACGGACGTCCAGCGCCTTATCCCTGGTGAAATCGCGGAATCTCCTCTCTCCCGCCACGCGGATGGCGCGGCGGCCCCTTCCCTGGCCTCCGACGCGGATGCCCTGAGGGGTGTTTCCCGCATTGCCGAAGACAGACATGCCGCCGGTCCCGATCCAGTAGCTTCCGCCGTTGTGCTCGGAATCCTGCTCTTCCATGCGCTCCCGGAGCATCTTCTCCATCTCCTCCGGGGTCAGCAGGTCGTTCAGCTGCGCGATCTCCTCGTCATAGTTATTGGGCGTCGCGTGGGGCTCGTCCAGCCATTTCTGTATGACATCGGGGATTCTGTCCGAAGCCTCCGCCACCGTATGGAAATACTCCAGGAACGCCCGGTCAAACTTGTCGTAATCCGCTTCGCTCTTCACAAGAATGGCCCGGCACAGGTCATAGAAGCGCGAAAAGCTCGCCCCGGCAAGGCCCTTCTCCAGCGCCTCGCAGAGCATCAGCCATTCCTGCAGGGAGACAGGAAGGCCCCTTGCCCGGAGAAAATAGAAAAATTCAGTAAACATAGCTGCACTCCGGTATTAATAACCCTTGGCCCGGCGCTCCTTTGCCCTCTCAAGGCTGTTCAGGTCCTCGTTCTTCTTCAGGAGGACGCCGGCGAAGGGGATCTTTGTCACAATGTCTTCATAGGGGATCCCGCTGTACATCAGGGCGCGGATCCAGTCGATGAGCTCGCTGGTGCTGGGCTTTTTCTGGATGGCCGGAAGCGTCCTTATCCAGTAGAACGCCGCGATGGTCTGATCCAGCAGCTTCTGTTCCAGATTCGG
>ONXW01000347.1 GCA_900321915.1 uncultured Eubacteriales bacterium | reverse complement strand
TGTGTGCCGCTCCTTTTCGCGGACCCGGTGCGCCGCGCCATCGGCGTATCCCACTCGGGATGGCGGGGGACCGCGGGGCGCATGGGCGAGGTGACAGTGCGGAGGATGACGTCAGAATTCGGCTGCAGGCCGCAGGATATTATCTGCGCCATAGGGCCTTCGATATGCGAGTCCTGCTATGAGATCGGCGAGGACGTGGCGGAACAGTTCCGCAGGGCTTTTGCGGGGGATGTAAACGGCATTCTCCGGGAAACCGGCGGGGGTAAGTACCACCTTGACCTTTGGGAGGCCAACCGGAGAATCCTGCTTTCCGCGGGAATCCTGCCGGAGCACCTGACCGTGACGGGGATCTGCACCTGCTGCCATCCGGAACAGCTGTTTTCACACCGGGCAAGCCATGGAAACCGGGGGAATCTCGGCGCCTTCCTGGCGCTTGTGCCCTGAAGTTTTGGGAGGCCGGATATGAAATACGATTTTACGACACTGCCGGACCGCCGGGGGAAGGATGCCGTGGCGCTGGACGGCCTGGGGAAGATTCCGGGTATTGCCCCGGAGGCTCCCGCGGAGGGATTTGACGCGATCCCGATGTGGGTGGCCGACATGAATTTTGTCACATTTCCCCGCATCCCCGAGGCGATCATCGCCCGGGCAAAGCACCCTGCCTACGGATATTTCCGGGCGGCGGAAGGATACTATGACCGGATTATTGACTGGCAGAGGAAGAGGAACGGCACAGAGGGGCTTCTTCCGGAATATATCGGGTATCACAACGGCGTCCTGGGCGGCGCGGTTTCCGCCCTGCGGGTGCTGTGTCCCCAGGGGGGACCGGTGCTCATCAATGTGCCTGCCTATATGGGATTCCTGAATATGCTGGAGGATAACGGCTTCCGGGCCGTTCGCAGCCCCATGAAGCGGGATGAGAGCGGCGTATGGCGGATGGACTTTGACGATATGGAGGAGAAGATCCGGGAATATCACATTCACGCCGCGATCCTGTGCGCCCCCCACAATCCCTGCGGGAGAGTGTGGGAGAGACGGGAGCTGGAGCAGCTTATGGAGCTGTACCGGAGATACGACGTCTATGTGATTTCCGACGAGATCTGGTCCGACCTGATTCTGGAAGGGCACCGGCACATTCCCGCCCAGTCTGTGAGTGAGGACGCGAAGATGCGTACGGTAGCCCTCTACTCGGTGACCAAGACCTTCAACCTGGGAGGACTGGACATCAGCTATGATATCATATGGAACCCGAGGCTCAGGGACCTGGTCAGGGCGGAAGCGAAGAGAACCCGGTACAATGCCACCAATGTCCTGTCCATGCATGCGCTGATGGCGGCGTACAGCCCCGGAGGCGATGAGTGGGTGGATGAGCTCTGCTGCACCCTGACAGGCAATGCAGTCTATGCGGTGCGCTTTCTCGGAGAGCACGCGCCGGAGATTCGGACGTCGCTCCCGGAAGGCACCTATATGCTTTTCCTGGAGTGCGGGGAATGGCTCAGGAAGCGGGAAATGACGCTGGACGCCCTGCTCCGCGCGGGGTGGAAGGTGGGCGTAGCCTGGCAGGACGGCACCGCGTTCGGCTGGCCGGATTCCATCCGCATGAACCTTGCCCTGCCGTACGAAAGGGTAAAAGAAGCATTTGAACGGCTGGAGAAATACGTATTCAGAGGATAAACACCATGGAAGCGAAGTTTTATGACCCCGAAACTCTCGGGAGACTGCAGCGGGAAATCCTTTCGATACTCGATGATTTCCTGGAAATCTGCCATGATTACGGACTGGAGTATTACGGGATCGCCGGGACCGCCATCGGCGCAATCCGGCATAAGGGGTTTATCCCCTGGGATGACGACATCGATCTGGCCATGCCGCGCAGGGATTTTGAGAAGCTCTGCCGGATTGTGGACAAAAAGTACGGGGACAGGTACCTTATCCTCAACGCGGAGCGCTTCCCGGCATATCCGCTGATGACGACGAGACTGGTCAGAAAGGGAACGGTCTTCGTGGAGGAAGTCATGCGGGATATCGACTGCCCCTTCGGCATTTTCCTGGACCTCTATGTCCTGGACAATATTGCCGACGGGAAGTTTGCGTATATGAAACAGGCGTGGACCGCCTGGTTTTTCAGCAAGCTGATGATCCTGCGGGCCCTGCCGAAGCCGGTGCTGGCCCAGAAGGGGATGGCGGCGTCCGCGGTCTGGGCTGTCTGCGGCCTTGTGAACCGGGCAATGAAGCTGCTCAGGATTTCCCCGGAATACCTCTACCGGAGGTGCGCTGCGGAGTGCAGGCGATACAACCGGACCGCCACGAGGCGGATGGCATTCCTCGGGGACAGCAGCCCCTACTGGAACACCGTGGACAGGGAAAAGCTCTACCCGCTCCTGTATCTGCCGTTTGAGGGCAGAAAGCTGGCCTTCCCGGCCAATACCGACGAAATGCTGCGCCTGCAGTACGGGGATTACATGATCATGCCGCCGGAGGAAAAGCGGAAGACCCATTATCCCTACCGTCTGGAATTCAGCGAAGGAAAATGAACTCATGAATTACCTTGCATCGCTCCTCCTGGGGGACGACAATAACATAGAGCGGCGCAATGTCAGCTGGAACATGGCGGGAAGCTTCGTCTACGCGCTGGCGTCCATGCTTCTCACCATCGCGGCTGTGCAGGCAGCGGGAGAGGACGAAGGGGGCATCTTTGCCTTCGCGTTTTCGACCTTCGGGCAGCATATGTTTATGGTGGCCTATTTCGGCATGCGGCCCTTCCACATCACCGATATCGGAAACCGCTATTCCTTCGGGGAGTACCTGCGCCTCCGTATCGGCACGTGCATTGCCGCAATGGTCATCTGCGGACTGTATCTGGGGTTCGAGCACGGGGCCGGGGCTTACACGCCCCACAAATGC
>ONXW01000221.1 GCA_900321915.1 uncultured Eubacteriales bacterium | reverse complement strand
GGAAAAGAGGGCGCCGCAGAGAAATTTGACTTGAAAAATATGCCTGATCTGATTAGTATAGACGTTATACAGCCAAAGAAACCAAAGGAGGAAATACTATGGCGATGAACAAAAAGCCCACAACCGGAATGAAGGATGTTCTGCCGGCTGAGATGGAGATTCGTGACTATGTCATGAATATTATTAAGGAGACCTACCGCGAGTATGGATATAATACCATCGAAACGCCCTGCGTGGAGCATATTGAGAACCTGACCAGCAAACAGGGCGGGGATAATGAAAAGCTGATTTTCAAGATCCTGAAGAGGGGCGAGAAGCTCGGAAGCGCCATGGAAAGCGGTGATATCAACGAGCTGGTGGATTCCGGCCTCCGTTATGACCTCACAGTTCCGCTGTGCAGATATTATTCCAACAACCAGGCAAACCTGCTCACGCCGTTCAAGGCGCTGCAGACCGGACCGGTATGGCGTGCCGACCGCCCGCAGAAAGGCCGTTTCAGGCAGTTCGTGCAGTGCGATATCGATGTCCTGGGAGACCCGACCTACCAGACGGAGATCGAGACCATCCTCGCCATCAGCAAGGCAATCCGCCGGATTATGCCTGACAATCACCTGACCGTTCGCATGAACGACCGCGCGATCCTCAAGGGCATGACCGAATACAGCGGATTCCCGGACGACAAGGCGGCAGATGTTTTCATCACCCTGGACAAGATGGACAAGATCGGCCTGGAAGGCGTCCGCGCCGAGCTGATTGAGTACGGCTACGACAAGGAAGCGACCGAACGCTACTGCGAGCTGCTGCAGAGCCTGGGCAAGGGACCGGAAGATGTCCGCGCCCTGGGACAGAAGATTTCTTCCGTGATGGATCCCGCGAAGGCGGAGAACCTGGCGGAGATCATGGAGGCAATCCTCGAGGTGTCCACAATCGATTTCGACCTGGAGTTCGACCCGACCCTGGTCAGGGGCATGGGCTACTATACGGGAACCATTTTCGAGATTTCCCTGGAAGGTTTCGGCGGCTCCGTCGCCGGCGGCGGACGGTATGACAAGCTGGTAGGCAAGTTCACCGGCCAGGACACCCCGGCCTGCGGCATGTCCATCGGCTTCGAGAGAATCATCACCATCCTGCTGGAAGCGGGCTTCAAGGTTCCCCGCAAGGTCGGCAAGAAGGCCTACCTCTACGAGAAGGGCCTGACCCCGGCAGAGTTCCGCGATATGCTGAAGAAAGCGGAAGCGGAGCGCAATGAGGGCGTCTGCGTGGCAGTAGCCATGATGCAGAAGAACAAAAAGTTCCAGAAAGAGCAGCTGGCGGCGACCGGTGTGGAAGAATTCGTGGAATTCTACGCAAACCGCGCCTGACGGCGGATTTCCGGGAAAAAGAAGATAACAGGAGCATAGCAATATGGCAGAATCAATGGCCGGACTGCACCGGTCCCACCGCTGTACCGAGCTTTCGGAGGCGAATATCGGGGAAAATGTCACCGTCATGGGATGGGTGCAGAAGAGCAGAAACAAAGGTGGTATTATTTTTACAGATCTGAGGGACCGTTCCGGTATCCTCCAGATCATTTTCGAGGAAGCGGACTGCGGCACAGAGTATTTTGAGAAGGCCGCAAAGCTCCGCGCGGAGTTTGTCATTGCCGTGGAAGGCCGTGTGGAGGCGCGTTCCGGCGCGGTCAACGAAAAGCTTCAGACAGGAAAGATCGAGGTCCGCGCAAAGACGCTCCGGATTCTCGCCGAGTCCGAGGTGCCGCCCTTCCCCATCGAGGAAAACTCCAAAACCAAGGAAGACCTGCGGTTTAAGTACCGCTATCTCGACCTGAGAAGGCCGGACCTGCAGAAGAACCTGATGATCCGGAGCAAGATTGCCCAGGTGACAAGGCAGTTTTTCGCGCAGAACGGTTTCCTGGAGGTGGAGACGCCCACACTGATCAAGTCTACGCCGGAAGGCGCCAGGGACTACCTGGTACCGAGCCGCACCTACCCGGGCGAGTTCTATGCGCTGCCCCAGTCCCCGCAGCTGCTGAAGCAGCTGCTGATGGTGGCAGGCTACGACCGCTACTTCCAGCTGGCCCGCTGCTACCGCGACGAGGATCTGCGTGCGGACCGCCAGCCGGAATTCACCCAGATCGACATGGAGCTCTCCTTTGTCGACGTGGATGATGTTATTGACGTCAACGAGCGCTTCCTGAAGACACTCTTCAAAGAAGTGCTGGGCCTGGATATCCCGACGCCCATCCAGAGAATGACCTGGAAAGAGTGTATGGAGCGGTTCGGATCCGACAAGCCGGATCTCCGGTTCGGCATGGAGCTTCACAATGTTTCCGACGTGGTGAAGAACTCCGAATTTGCCGTGTTTAAGGGGGCGCTGGAAAACGGGGGTTCTGTCCGCGGCATCAACGCTGAGGGACAGGGCGATATGCCCCGCAAGAAGATTGACGCCCTGGTGGAATTCGCGAAGGGCTACGGCGCGAAAGGCCTCGCCTGGATGGCAGTCAAAGAGGACGGCAGCGTCAAATCCTCCTTTGCGAAATTTATGACTGAGGAGGAGACGGCGGCCCTGGTGGCTGCCATGGACGGCAAGCCCGGCGATCTCCTGCTGTTCGCGGCAGACCGGGATAAAATCGTATTCTCCGTTCTCGGCGCGCTCCGGCTGGAGCTGGCCCGGCAGATGGATCTCCTGAAGAAGGATGACTTCCGTTTCCTCTGGGTCACCGAGTTCCCGCTCTTTGAGTGGTCCGATGAAGAGGAGAGATATGTGGCCATGCACCATCCCTTCACCATGCCCATGGAGGAGGACTGGCACCTCATCGATTCCGATCCCGGTGCCGTGCGTGCGAAGGCCTACGACATCACCCTGAACGGCAATGAGATCGGCGGCGGTTCCGTGCGTATCCACCAGTCCGATATCCAGGAGAAGATGCTGGAGGTTCTCGGATTTACCCCCGAGAAAGCGGAGCAGCAGTTCGGATTCCTCCTGAACGCGTTTAAGTACGGCGTCCCGCCCCACGCAGGCCTGGCCTACGGCCTGGACCGCGTGGTCATGCTGATGGTCGGCGCCGACTCCATCCGCGACGTCATCGCCTTCCCGAAGGTAAAAGACGCGTCCTGCCTCATGATGGAAGCGCCCTCCTGGGTTGATGTGAAGCAGCTGGATGAACTGGGGATCCAGGTGAAACCGGAGGAAGCCTGAAAGGCGTAATACGAAAAGGTCACTACCGGGGCGGGAATCCGCCGCGGCAAATATAGCAAAAAAGGGGTACAACAATGGCAGAAAAGAAAGGTTTTATTGAGGAGTTTAAGACGTTTGTGCTTCGCGGCAATGTGATGGACATGGCAGTCGGCGTTATCATCGGCGGCGCGTTCGGTGCTATCATTACCTCCCTCACCGAGGATATTATTTCCCCGATTCTGGGAATGTTCGGCGGCACAAACTTTGATGAACTGGTACTGGATCTCGGCGGCGCACAGCTGGCGTATGGCAAGTTCATCACAGCGGTCATCAACTTCCTGATCATGGCATTCGTGATTTTCTGCATGGTCAAGGCAATCAACGGCATGATGGAGAAGGCAAAGAAGCCGGAGGAGGAAGCAGCTCCGGAGGCGCCGACCACAAAGGTCTGCCCGTTCTGCTGCTCTGAGATCAACATTGAGGCAACCAGATGCCCGAACTGCACATCCGAGCTTCCGAAGATGAAGCCCGAATCCCAGGCATAACCGAAAAAGATTTCTGTACAGGACGCCGCGCAGGAGACTGCGCGGCGCCTTTTTGTGCCCGGAAGAGAGTCTCATTTTATGAATCTTCTGTGAAAACCATGACAAAATGCGGAGGGGTCTGCTAAACTGTCTCTAAAGTATTTACAGAAGTGAGGAACATAAGATGGAAGCATTAAAAATACTGGTTGTGGATGATGAGGCGCGGATGCGGAAGCTGGTGAAGGATTTCCTTTCCATAAAAGGGTTCCGGGTTGTGGAAGCCGGGGACGGTGAGGAAGCGATGGAGATCTTTTTCGCCCAGAAGGATATCGCCCTCATTATCCTTGATGTCATGATGCCGAAGATGAACGGATGGGATGTCCTGAAGACCATCCGCCAGTACAGCCGGGTCCCGGTCATCATGCTGACCGCAAGGGGAGAGGAAAGCGATGAGCTGCAGGGGTTTGAGCTCGGCGTGGATGAGTACATCTCCAAGCCGTTCAGTCCGAAGATCCTGGTGGCCCGGGTTGAGGCCCTGCTGCGGAGAAGCGGGACCGCCCAGACCGACGTGCTGGAGGTCGGCGGAATCACCATCGACAAGTCCGCCCATCAGGTGAGCGTGGACAAAAAGCCGATAGACCTGAGCTTTAAAGAATTCGAGCTTATGACTTATTTTGCGGAGAACCAGGGCATCGCCCTCTCCAGGGAGAAGATCCTGAACAATGTCTGGAATTACGATTATTTCGGGGATGCCAGGACCATCGACACCCATGTGAAGAAGCTCCGCAGCAAGCTGGGCGAAAAGGGAGATTACATCAAAACCGTCTGGGGCATGGGATACAAGTTTGACCCGGTCCATGAAGAGAAAGCGGGAGAATAATGGGGAAGAAACTGAATTCCATGCGGTTCCGCCTGACGGTCGCCTTCACCGCCATCATCCTGCTGTTTGTCGTATGCGTGTGGGCGGCCAATGACCGGTTCCTGGAGGTTTACTACCAGAACTATAAGGTGTCTCTCCTGCAGGACGCTTACACGAAGATAGACGCGGCCGTGCGGAAGGCTTCCAGCCGGGCCGGGAACAGTTCCGGAGATTCGGAAGGAAGCGGGGAAAAAGCCGGCGTGCGGGGCGTGATCGACGATGAAGAGCTGGCGGAAACCGTCCAGCAGCTGCGGGACACTTCTAATATTACAGTGCTTATCTATGACAGCCTGCGGGGAGAAACCCTGGTATCCTCCACAACTGACGTGCGCATGCTGCAGGACCGGGTGCAGAGGTACATCCTGGGGCAGTACCCGCCGCATCTGGAAACCCTGCTGGAGACCTCCAACTATACGATCCAGAAATCGGAAGACCGGAGGGGAAGGCAGTCTTATCTGGAGAGCTGGGGGTACTTTACGGATAACGGGACGGTATTCATCATGTCTGTCCCGATGGACAGCATCCGCGAGGCGGCCCGCATCTCCAACCGGTTCCTGATGTATGTCGGACTCATCGCGGCGGCCGCGGGCGCGCTGCTGATCTCTGTCATCACCGGGTACTTCACGCGCCCGGTCAATGAGCTCTCGGCAATTTCCGAGCGGATGTCCCAGCTGGATTTTGACGCGAAATACCGTTCCACCGGGCACGCGGCCACAGAGATAGAGACCCTCGGCAGCAGCATGAATGTCCTTTCCGACCGCCTGAACCGCGCCATCGGGGACCTGCGGCTGGCAAATGAACAGCTTCAGAAGGATATCGATGAGAAGGTCAAGATTGACGAGATGCGCAAGGAGTTTATCGCCGACGTCTCCCATGAACTGAAAACCCCCATCGCCCTGATCCAGGGATACGCGGAAGGGCTGGCGGAAGGCATGGCGGAAGATCCGGAGAACCGGGACTACTACTGCAGCGTGATCGTCGACGAATCCAACAGGATGAATACCATGGTCAGGCAGCTGCTCTCCCTGAGCGCTCTGGAATTTGGGGAGGAACCCGGGGAAATGACGGAGTTCAGCCTTCCGGAGCTGATCCGGGGCGTGATCGCGAAGTCCGGCATTATGCTGCGGGAAAAGGACCTTTCCGTGGAGTTTGAGTGCGATGAGGATATCACGGTTTACGCGGATGAATTCCGCATCGAAGAAGTCGTGACCAATTACCTGAACAACGCCGTCAACCACGCGGCAGGGGACCGGCGCATTGCCATTTCCATCGGGGAGTCTGAAGATCCGGAGGCTGTGCGCGTGACAGTGTACAACAGCGGGGACCATATCCCGGAGGAGGACCTGGAAAAGCTGTGGCGGAAATTCTACAAGGTGGATAAAGCCAGGACCCGCGCCTACGGCGGAAGCGGAATCGGCCTTTCCATCGTGAAGGCGGTCATGGATTCCCACCACAGGAAATACGGCGCGGGAAACTGTGAGGGCGGCGTGGAATTCTGGTTTGATGTGGAGAAAAGGTGAAGAAAATATAAAGAAATTGTGAAAAACTTGACATATCGGATCCGTGAGGCTATAATACACCCGTAACATGATTTAACATTTGCGTAACATTTAGGGGTAATTGTGAATGAAGTTTTACGGATTTAAGTTTCTCGGAATGATTGGTTTCTGTGCTGCGCTGGTGGCCGGCAGTCCCTTTACTGCGATGGCTGACCCTGTGGAGGAAGCTTCGGAAACCGGTGATGTGTTCGCCGTTGTTGAGGAGGACAACACCAGCATTTATTCAGAGGGCGCCGATAATTCCATGGTAGTCGCGGAAGCGGCTGCCGGGACATCCTATAAAGTAACAGGAAAGACTGAGAACGGCTGGGTCAGGATAGAGATCGGCGGAAGCGACGGATATGTCAAGCCCGACGGAACGGTGTCGCTGCACAGCACCGGGGAGGTTGCACAGGCCTCCGACGCCGCGAAAGAGGCGGCAGTGGAAAAGACCGAGGAAGAGGTGCAGGAGCTGCGCCAGGAAGTTGTGGATTACGCGCTTTCCTTTGTCGGCGTCGGACGGTACGTCTACGGCGGCAATGACCCTCACACCGGCGTGGACTGCTCCGGGTTCATGCGCTACGTCCTTGCGAACACCGCGGGCGTATACATGGAGCGTTCCTCCTCCAGCCAGGCGAACCAGGGCGTCGCCATCACGGCGGACCAGATGCAGCCGGGAGACCTGCTCTTTTACACCAGGGGCGGGAGAATCGGCCATGTAGCCATGTACATCGGGGACGGCAAGATCGTTCACGCTTCCAACGAACGGAGCGGCATCAAGATCTCCGAATGGAATTACCGGGTACCGGTTAAGATTATAAGTGTTTTAGGGTAACGAATTTACAACGCACACAGAGACAGAGAACTGCTGCGATTCCGAAGGCCCGGGGGCCGTGGGGACCGCAGCGGTTTTTTTTGTATCCGGACGGCAGGGGACGGATGCAAAAGAATCATTGACAGACGGAATTGTTCAGTATAAGATAACACAGAAAAAAACGGAGATACCGAGGGGAGAAGGATTTTGGCTTTATATGAACTGATGGCGCCATGCCATTTCGGGCTGGAAGCCGTGCTGAAGAGGGAGATACAGGACCTGGGATATGAGATTTCCGAGGTTGAGAACGGGCGTGTGACCTTCCGGGGGGATGCGAGGGCAATCTGCCGCGCAAACATTTTCCTGCGGACAGCGGAGCGTGTCCTTTTAAAGGTCGGGGATTTTGAGGCCCGGACCTTTGACGAGCTGTTTGAGGAGACCAAGGC
>ONXW01000394.1 GCA_900321915.1 uncultured Eubacteriales bacterium | reverse complement strand
GCCATCTATTTCCTGATGGATTCGGGAATCAAAGAGTACTGGGGAAAGATTCTGGTCCTGTTCACAGATGACAGGACCAGGGGACAGCTGCAGGAGCTGGCAAATGACGCCGACCATGTTTTTTCCGGCTATATCCGGGGCCAGGTTATTGACGCCCTGCTGGTGGGGACGCTTTCCGCCCTCGCACTGACCCTTGTCAGGATACCCTACGGGCCTGTGATAGGACTTCTCACCGGCATCGGCAACCTGATCCCCTATGTGGGACCGATCGTGGGATTCGGGTCGCTGATCGTGGTGTGCCTGAGTGAGGGATCCCTCCTGCATCTTGCCATCGGCGGGGTTATCCTCGCTGTTGTGATGCTGGTCGACGGGAATGTCATCAACCCGCGGCTTCTCAGCGCCAACGTTGAAGTGCACCCGGTGCTGGTCATCCTGGCCCTGCTTGCCGGCGGGGAGATAGGCGGAATCATAGGAATGCTGATCGGCGTGCCCTGCGCGGCCTTCCTGAAGGTCCAGTTTGACAAATATGTGGAAGCGCGGAGAAAACGGCAGGAAGAACATACTTCTTCGGAGGTATGAGGAGGGCGCCGGGGAGGACAGGAACATGACTGACAGGAAAAAGATCCTGATGATAGCCACCGGCGGCACCATCGCCTCGATGGATGAGGGGCACGGCCTGACGCCGAAGCTGACCACGGAAGAGATCATGGGAAGTGTCCCGGAGGTACGGGATATCTGTGACATTGAGACCCTGCAGCTGATGAACCTGGACAGCACCAATATCGGACCGGCTCACTGGCGGAAGATTGCGGAGTGCATCTGCCGCGAATACGGCTCCTATGACGGTTTTGTGGTGACCCACGGGACGGATACCATGGCCTACACTGCGGCGGCCCTGTCTTATATGATACAGAATTCCCCGAAGCCGGTGGTTGTCACCGGCTCCCAAAAATCCATCTTCCTGCGGGATACCGACGCGAGGGTCAATCTCACTGACAGCTTCGTCTACGCGGCGGACCCGTTATCCTCCGGCGTATCCATCGTCTTCGGAGGAAAGGCCATTCTGGGCACCCGGGCGCGAAAAGAGCGCAGCAAGAGCTATAACGCCTTTGACAGCGTGGATTATCCCGAGGCTGCCATCATAAGGAACCGGAGGGTGATCCGTTATCTTCCCCGCCCGGCTCTGGAAAATGGGCCCGATTTCCGGCTTCAGCTGGACGGGCGGCTGCTTCTTCTCACGCTGATCCCGGGGATGTCCCCGAAGGTGCTTGAGAACTGTATCGATGACTACGACGCGGTGATACTGCGTTCCTTCGGCGTGGGCGGCCTGCCGGGCAGCGACCGGGGAAGTCTCGCGGACGCGCTCCGGGCCTGGACGGAGAAGGGGAAGCTTGTGGTGATGATGACGCAGGTGCCCTATGAGGGCAGCGACATGAACATTTACCAGGTGGGACAGAAGATCAAAACCGAGCTGAACATGCTGGAAGGCTATGACATGACCATGGAAGCGGTGGTGACCAAGCTCATGTGGATCCTGGGGCAGACAAGGGATCCGGAAAAAGTCCGGAAGCTGTTCTACACGCCGGTGCAGCATGACCTGATCCGGTAGGGAACCGGATTCCTGCAGGAAATCATGCGGATTTTGCGCGGGCAGCAGGGAGAAAAGATATGAAAGTTGTCGAAGGAACAGGAAGTATCGCAAAGCTGGAGGCGGTCATCCGCCGCCTGGAGGAAGAGAAGCACACTCTGGCGGACCTTACGGACGCATGTGAGGAGGAAGGGACATATCCGCGCGCCGCGGACATGCTGGCCGACGCCCTGGAATCCGTCGACAGCGCGCTGGACGCGCTGCGGGACGCGACAGACGAGATGTCACAGAAGTAAGCCGCGGGAGCGGATTCGGAAAAGGAAACCCATGGACCTGAAATTCAAAACCCCCGGCGGTCTTTTCAACTACCGGGCCGGCGCGATTATCATTCACAACGGAAAATACCTTCTCATGAAGAACCCGGAGGACCCCTACTTTTACAGTGTCGGCGGCCGGGTTCATTATGATGAGACGACGGAGGAGGCGGTTGTCCGGGAGGTGCGGGAGGAGACCGGCATCACCCTGGAGATCGACCGGATCCTGTTTTTCCAGGAACAGTTCTTTGACGAGGAAACCACAGGGGAGCATATCCATGAGCTCGGCGTATACTACCTGATGAGAGACAGCGAAGCCCTGGACCGGGTGGAGTGCCGCTCCGTAACAGGGAGGGGCGCCGCGGAAGAGCTTGTGTGGGTCCGGCCGGAAGAACTGCGCGGAATTCCCTTTGTGCCGGAATCCGTGGGGGAGAGGCTCCTCGGGCTTCCGGAGACAATGGAGCATCTCATCGAGATTAACAGCAGATAGATTCGGAAAAGGTTACTCTATGCAGTTTAATTCCCTGGAGTTCATGGCATTTTTTCCCGTGGTCATCGCCGTCTATTTCGTGATACCCCGGAAATGCCGCAGTATCTGGCTGCTTTTTGCCAGCTACTGGTTTTATATGAGCTGGAGCCCGAAGTATGCGCTGCTCATCGGATTCTCGACAGTGGTGACGTACCTGTGCGGGATCGGGATAGAAGCGTACCGGGACAGCAGGAAAATGATCCTGGCCGCAGGACTGGTGGTAAATCTCCTGATCCTGGGGCTGTTTAAATACGGCAATTTTGCCCTCGGCACGCTGGATTATATCCTGCGGGCGCTGCGTCTGGGGGAGATTGAGAGAAGATTCAACCTCCTCCTGCCCGTTGGCATTTCCTTCTACACCTTTCAGGCCCTGGGCTATGTCATCGATGTGTACCGGGGGGAGACGAGAGCGGAGAAAAACCTCATCCGCTACGCCCTGTTTGTCTCCTTCTTCCCCCAGCTGGTCGCCGGCCCCATCGAGCGGTCGAAGAACCTGCTCCGGCAGATGCGGGAGATTGAGGATATCCGGCTGTGGAACGCGGAGCGCGTGACCTCCGGGGCGATCCTGATGATCTGGGGCCTGTTCATGAAAATGGTTATCGCGGACCGCGCGGCGATTCTCGTGGACACTGTCTTCGACAATTATCAGATGTACGGAAGGCCGGCCCTCCTCATCGCGGCGGCGGCATTTTCCTTCCAGATTTACTGCGATTTCGGAAGCTATTCCCTCGTGGCCATCGGCGCCGCGAAGATCATGGGTTTTTCCCTGATGGAGAACTTCAACACCCCCTATTTCGCGGCGGGGATCCGGGATTTCTGGAGCCGCTGGCACATTTCCCTGAGCACCTGGTTCAGGGATTATCTCTATATCCCCCTGGGCGGAAACCGGAAGGGGGAAAGGCGGAAAGCGCTGAACCTCATGATTGTGTTCCTGGTCAGCGGCCTCTGGCACGGGGCCGACTGGAGCTTCGTCCTGTGGGGCGGAATCCACGGGGCGATGCAGGTGGCGGAGGATGTCCGGAACAGGAAAATGCGTCCGGGCAGCGGGACGGGCCTCCGCATTCCGCAGCGTTTTCTCACCTTCGCGCTGGTGACATTTGCCTGGATCTTTTTCCGGGCGGACTCTGTCAAAGACGCTTTCGGGTTCATACGGCAGATAATCTCGGGCGGCGCGGGCATCGCCGCGGCGGCTGAACAGACCGCCCGGACGGCGGGGACCGGTATCTTCGCGCTCGGGCTTGACAGGGTGGAATGGATTATCCTCCTGGTCTCCCTGGCGATGCTGTTTGCCGTGGACCTTATCCGGTACCGCAGGAAACAGACCATCGACGCCTTCCTTATGGAGCGGAAGAGGTGGGTGGAATGGGCCGCGGTGATTGTCCTCATCGAGATGCTGTTCATCTTCGGGGAGTACGGCCCGGCATTCGACGCCCAGCAGTTTATCTACTTCCAGTTTTAGGTAATCCCGCCGGAAAACCGGCACACCCGGAAAGGAGGAGTACGCGCATGCAGCATTCCGTCAGGCGGACTGCCGTCCGCATCATATGTTTTCTGCTGCTTCTTGCGGCGGTACTCTGGGGAACCAACCGGGTTTTTAAATTCAAATACGGGGACGGCATCTATGACCTGACGAAATTCTACCAGCTGGAGAATAATACGGTGGATGTGCTGTTCCTGGGCAGCAGCCATGCCTTTGAGGACATCAACACGGGGATGCTCTGGGATGAACACGGCATGGCGTCATTCATCCTGTCCGGTTCCATGCAGCCCATGTGGAACACGTACTTTTACCTGAAGGAGGCCCTCAAAACCCAGAAGCCGGAGCTGGTGGTGATAGAAGCATACATGGCGGGATTCCCGGAAGAATACGCCGATGACAGCCGCATCATCAAGAACAACTTCGGCCTCAGGTTCTCGAAAAACAAGCTGGATTCCCTGCGGGCCAGCGTCCCGCCCGGGAGATTTGCGGAGTTTTTCCTGGAATATATCCAGTACCATAACCGGTATACGGAGCTTTCCATGGCGGATATCCTGCCGGACCAGGGATATGAGCTGTACAGGGACTGGAAGGGCTACGGCTGCAATATGGATACAAAGCCCCAGGAAAACCCGGATGTGTCCGGCGTGACGGAGGCGGGATTCCTTCGGGACAAGTCAGAGCAGTATTTCCGGAAAACCATCGAGCTGGCGCGGGAAAACGGAATCCCCGTGGTCATCCTGGTGTCGCCCTACGCTTCCGTCACCGACGTGGAGCAGATGATATTTAACCGTGTGGAACAGATCGCGGCGGAGTATGGTATCCCGTTCATAAACTATAACAGGAATTACCGGGAACTCGGAATTGACTACGCGGAGGACGCGGGGGATGAGTTCCACCTGAATTATAAAGGAAGCGCAAAGCTTACAAGGGCTTTCGGGGCTTTCCTCGCGGAAAACTTTGAGATCCCCGACCGCAGGGGAGATATGCGGTACGCGTCCTGGGAACGCCACGCGGCGTATCTCAGGAGAATCATCGCGGAGCAGGAGGAAAAAGACAGGAAAGGGGCATAAAAGAATTGGAGAAGCACACCTGTGTGGACTGCGGCACGAAAAGCTGCAGCACGAGAGACGGCAGGAATCCGGAGTTCTGCATGACGGAGCAGATATCATCGGAAGAACTGGAAAAGGTGATGGAAATCTACCGGGAGAACGAAGACATCCACCGGGCGGCCGTGGCTTCCGCGGAGGTGGAAGCCGAATTCTACTGCCGGTATACAAGGGTAGAGGAGACGATGGCATTTGCCCGGAAGATCGGGGCGAAAAAGATAGGGATTGCGACCTGTGTGGGGCTTCTGGAGGAGAGCAGGATATTCGCGCAGATTCTCCGGAAGAATGGATTCGAGGTGATCGGCGTCGCCTGTAAGATGGGTTCTGTCGACAAGACGGATATCGGGATTCCGCAGTTCTGCGCGGAGGCCACCGGGCCGGTGATGTGCAATCCGGTGCTGCAGGCCATGGTCCTGAACCGGGAGCACACGGACCTGAATGTCCTGATGGGACTCTGCGTCGGGCACGACAGCCTGTTCTGCCGGTATTCCGAGGCTTTGGCCACAACGCTGGTTGTCAAGGATCGTGTGCTGGGGCACAACCCGGTGCAGGCACTGTACCAGGTGAAGTCATATTATAAGAAGCTTCTGAATACGCCGACAGTCAGCTGGGAAGAGTAAGAGGAAGGAGGGGGTAAAATGGCAACGAAAGCACTGAATTTTAAAATGGATGAATCGGACATTCAGGATATGAAAGAAGTTGCGGGCGTGTTTAATATGTCGGTGACTGATCTGGTAAAAACAGCAGTAAAGAACTATGTAGATGAATTGAAGAAAGACCCGTTTTATCGATTGACTGCCAATGCGAAAGATGCGTCTGCGGAAGAGAGAGAAGAGGTTCTTGCTGAAATTGAGGGCATGTCAGATGAGGACCTCCAGATTGCTTCCGTTAAGCGTTTTACTTTTTGATTGGAGGATAGAGAATGGGGGGAGAACGGAAGTTTTACTACGAAATACAGTATACAAAAGCTGCGGACAAGTTCTTCAGACAGCACGAAAGTGTCCGGGAACGATACGAAGAGGCAATACAGGAACTCCTGATTGGCAAACATCCGGAAAGAGTTGATGTTGTCAGGATAAGGGGAAAGAGAAATGATTACTACAGAATCCGGCTTGGGGGTTACCGGGTGATTTATGCTATTATTGATGGAATTGTTGTCGTTATACAGACACTCTTTGCCGGTTCGCGGGGAGATAATTATAAAAAAATGGGAGGGCTCGAATAATGAACCATCGTTTTATTCATAAAGTAGGGAAGTCGGCGGCTTTGCTTCTGCTGGCTGCAGCTCTGGCTGTGACGGCAGTTCCATTCCCCGCCCGGGCGGATGTAACGATGTTCCCGGATGTGGGGGAGGCGATGACCAATCCGGATTTCTGGCTGGCGTTTGATGCCGAGGCGGACAAGGTGCTTATGGATCAGGCATCGATACAGGCGCTCAACAGGCGCATGCTTCAGACGCCCGACTGCAAGATGTACGATCTGAAAGCTATGAGCATGCGTGACGTCCGGGCTGAACGGGAGGAGGTGCTCCGGAAGGCGGAGGAAGAGCTGGGATCCTATGTGAACGGCGGTTACTATGACCGGAACGGGTACCCGGTAACGTCGGAATTCGCGGCCCCGATCCTGGCAAATATACAGGGCCCCTGGCTGATGCAGGGCCCCACGATGGCGTACGGCATCGCCGTGAACCGGACGGACCTCAGGGCATTCCCCACGGAGGAGATCGTCACCGACGAGCAGGGCGATACGAATTTTGACTATATGCAGCTTTCTTCCATCCGGGTCAATGAGCCGGTGGTGATCGGCGGAACCTCCGCGGACGGTCAGTACTGCAGGGTATTTACGTCGAACTGCAG
>ONXW01000187.1 GCA_900321915.1 uncultured Eubacteriales bacterium | reverse complement strand
CCCTGCATGGCGGAAACATTTTCCCGCGTCTCAAAGGGAACCAGGGCGGGATACCTGTCCGTCACCCGGTGCCCGGTACTTTCGGCAAAGCTGTATCCGTCCCCTGTCGACCCTGTTGTCGGATAGGAAAGGCCGCCCGTGGCCACAATGACAGCATCCGCCTTCTCCGCATACCTCTGTCCGCCCTTCCTTACGGTGACGCCCGCGGCCCGTCCGTTTTCCGTGAGAATCCCGGTAACTTCGGTGTCGGTCACGATCCGGACGCCCAGCTTTTTCAGGCGCTGGAGGAGCGCCTTCGTTACATCGGAGGCGTGGTCGGACTGCGGGAAAACCCGGTTCCCCCGCTCTGTCTTTGTTTTTATGCCCTCCTGCTCTATCATGCTGACGATATCGCCGCTGCCGAAGCCGTAAAAGGCGCTGTACATAAAGCGGGGGTTTGTCACGATATTTTCAAAAAATACCTCCGGTTCACAGGCATTGGTCAGGTTGCACCTTCCCTTTCCCGTGATATAGATTTTTTTGCCCGCCTTCTCATTCTTCTCAAACACGGTGACGGACGCACCGCCCCCGGCAGCCCCGATGGCTGCCAGGAGGCCGGCTGCGCCCGCCCCGATCACAATAACATTTTTCATCTTATTACAGAGAACCGTCCGCACCGGCCCAGCGGCCGTCCGGAACGCGGTTGTTGGTCACAAGGGCTCCGGTGTTGGGGTCAAAATAGTAGTCCCTGCCTTCGATCTTCTGGAAGCCGGTCATCCGCATGCCGCGGTAGCCGTTGGAGATCGGGTTCAGGAAATACCAGTTCACACCGTCGTTGACCCAGCCCACCTTCATGGCGCCGCGGGTGCCGTCAGAGACGGGGTTCATGTAATACCAGACGCCGCCGTCATTGATCCAGCCCACCTGCATGTAGCCGTTCTGGTCAAAATGATACCAGTTGTTGTCCACGTAGCGCCAGCTGTTCATTACTGCGCTTTGGTTCTCCAGGTAGCGCCAGCCGATACCGTCGAAGGTCCAGCCGCCCGATACGCCGGCCGTCGGGCCCTGGCCCACATCGGATCCGGTGATGCCCTGATAGTTTTCCCCGCCTTCCTGCTCGGAAGCAGGGATGCTGATCAGGCTTTCGGTACCGGTATACTTTGTGTTGTCGGCGATGGTCAGCTCTTCGGAGCGCTCGCTCCACTTGGATGTCTTGCCCGCGGAGGTATTCTCAGCCTGGACGCGGAAGGTGTATTTCCCTTTCTCCTTCATGCCCGGATAGAGGTTGAAGAAAGTGCCGGTGGTGGTCACCGTGGCCACCTGGCTGCCGCCCCGGTACAGGCGCACGTTGTACTGGTTCGCGCCGGAAACCTTGTCCCAGCGGGCTACTTTTTCATCCCAGTAAAACTCCTCGGGGGCTTCCAGGTCCTCCACAAAGGCCTTCATCTTCAGGCGTACGGTCGCCCGCTTCCCGGAACCCGAAGCGGAAACGCTCTCCACATATTTGCTCCCGGTGATCTTGACGTGAGACGCGTTGACTCCGGAAAACTTGTATAGATCATCATCCTCCACCTCAAGGACCACCTTGATGGTAGCGGGTTTTCCGTATTTCCAGGAACTTCCGTCCGCAAAGGAAATGCTCTCGATGTAATAATTCGCGTTGTCGTCATTTACATCGACAATCCCATCCAGGTCATCCTTTGTCATCTTATCGTCATAGAAGGATCCCTCGGAAACGTCCACGATAAGCTTTATGGTGCTTATCTTCTTCTTGCTGGATTTAGTGGCTGCGAACGCCGTCATACAGCCGGTCAGCGCAAACAGCACTGCCAGCATCAGCGCCGCGGCACGCCTCAGATTCTTTGCCATAATCACTCCTCCTCATTTACATGATTATTTGAAATAAGCAACGCCGGAACGGAAAATATTCATGTCATCGCTGTTATGAATATTGACAAACACGCCCTTATTGCATCTCTCCGGATGCCCCATTCGGCCGAGGATCCGTCCGTCGGGACTGGTAATTCCCTCGATTGCCATGTAGGAGCCGTTCTGGTTCCAGGTTTCATCCATGGTCGGATTGCCCGCCGGATCCACATACTGCGTGGCCACCTGGCCGTTCTCATAAAGCTTTTCAATCCACTCCGGGCTTGCTACGAAGCGTCCCTCTCCGTGGGAAAGGGCATTGGCGTATACCCGTTCAAAGGATGCGCCCATAAGCCACGGGGATTTGTTGGACACCATACGGACATAGGCCATACGGGAAATGTGGCGTCCGATGGTGTTCATGGTCAGTGTCGGGGAGTCCTCAGTCTGGGCGGCAATCTCGCCGTTCGGCACCAGTCCCAGCTTGATAAGGGTCTGGAAGCCGTTGCAGATGCCGAGAATCAGGCCGTCCCTGTCCCTGTAGAGGCTCTCTACCGCCTCCTTCAGCACCGGGTTCCGGAACACGGTGGCGAAAAACTTCGCGGAGCCGTCAGGCTCATCGCCGCCGGAGAAACCGCCCGGGAACATCAGGATGTTCGCCTGTTCGATATCCCTGCGGTACTGTTCAATGGAAGAGATAATATCCTGCTCGTTCTGGTTGCGGAAAATGCGGACTGTCACTTCCGCGCCGGCTCTCTCAAAGGCGCGGGCGCTGTCAAGCTCGCAGTTGGTTCCGGGCATGGCCGGGATAAATACCTTCGGCTTTGCCACTTTGTTCCTGCAGATGTAAATGGAATCTGTCTTATAGACATCCTGCCGGACCTGGGTCTCCATAGCTCCGGTCCTTGTGGGATACACAGGCTCCAGGGTGCCGGTCCAGGCCTCGAGCGCCTCCGCCATGGTGAAGGAGCTGCTGCCGTACGCAAAAGTGTTCGTATCCGTCACTTCGCCGATGACGGTGTAGGTCATCTGCAGCTGTCCCACCTTCTCCGCCGGAACTTCCAGGACCAGGTCGCCCCATCCGGGAGCGAAGAACATACGGGGATCCACGTTGTGCTCTATCTTTACGCCGAGCTGGTTTCCGAATGCCATCTTCGCGACGGATTCCGCAGGGCCATAGCTTCCCACGGCGTATGCGGAGAGAATCCTGCCGGCCTCCATATCCTCGTACACCTTGTCATAGCCGGCCATGATATCGCTGAATACCGGGAGGTCATATCCGTCCCTCGCAGCGCGGAACAGGATGATCTTGCTTCCGGCCTTCTTGAATTCCGGTGTGATGACATGGGCGCTGTCAGAAACATCCACGGCGAAGCTCACCAGGGTGTGGGGTACGTTCTTCTCCCCGGAGACATCCTCGAAGCTTCCGGAGGAACTGTCCTTGCCTCCGATGGATCCCAGTCCCAGGGCCATCTGCGCGGAGTAGGCGCCGAGCAGCGCGGAAAGGGGATAGCCCCAGCGCTTCGGGTCGCCCGTCTGGCGCAGGAAATACTCCTGGAAGGTAAAGTGAATCTTCCTGTAATCGCCTCCGTTTGCCACAATCTTGGCCACAGAGTCCAGAACCGCGTACTGGGCGCCGTGGTACGGGCTCCAGTTGGAAAGGTACGGGTCGTAGCCGTAGCTCATCATCGTGACGGTGTCGCACTTGCCGCCGTCCAGCGGAAGCTTCGCGAGCATCGCCTGGGTCTCAGTCATCTGGAACAGTCCGCCGTAGGGCATCTCGACCGTCGCCGCGCCGATAGTGGAGTCAAACATCTCCACAAGGCCCTTCTGGGAGCACACATTGAGCGCTGACAGCGTCTTAAGCCACTTTTCGCGGACATCCGGAACATCGATATCTCTCACGGCAAAGGGGCTTCCCTCTTTCTTCGGGACGACCACGCAGACTTCCGCCTCCTGGTGCGCGCCGTTGGTGTCCAGGAAAGCGCGGCTGATATCCACGATGGTCTTTCCCCGCCAGCGGAGTACGAGGCGCGGGCTCTCAGTCACCACAGCCACCGGGACCGCCTCCAGGTTCTCTTCCGCGGCGTAAGCCAGCATCGTGTCAACGTCCTTTGCGTCCACCACCAGTGCCATGCGCTCCTGGGACTCGGAGATGGCAAGCTCCGTGCCGTCCAGGCCGGCGTATTTCTTCGGGACCTTGTCCAGGTCAATGTCCAGGCCCGCGGCCAGCTCGCCGATGGCGACGGACACGCCGCCCGCGCCGAAGTCATTGCACTTCTTGATGAGGAGGCTCACCTCCGGACGGCGGAACAGTCTCTGGATCTTTCTCTCGGTGGGCGCATTGCCCTTCTGGACCTCAGCGCCGCAGACCTCGATGGATTCTTCTGTGTGAACCTTGGAGGAACCGGTGGCGCCGCCGATACCGTCGCGGCCTGTCCGTCCTCCCAGGAGGATAATCACATCCCCGGGCTCGGAATTCTCCCGGATTACGTTCTTCTTCGGCGCCGCCGCGATGACGGCACCGAGCTCCATGCGCTTCGCCACGAAATCCGGGTGATAAATCTCTTTGACATAACCGGTTGCCAGTCCGACCTGGTTTCCGTAGGAGGAATAACCTCTCGCCGCGTCGGAGCAGATCCGCCTCTGCGGAAGCTTGCCGTGCAGCGTCTCTCCCATGGGAGCCGTGGGATCGCCCGCGCCGGTGATGCGCATCGCCTGATAGACGTAAGTGCGTCCGGACAGGGGATCGCGGATGGCGCCGCCGAGGCAGGTCGCCGCGCCGCCGAAGGGCTCGATCTCGGTCGGATGGTTGTGGGTTTCATTCTTGAAGTTGATAAGCCAGTCCTCGGTCTTTCCGTCAATGGTTACCGGGACCACGATGCTGCAGGCGTTGATCTCATCGGAGACCTCCTGGTCCGTGAGTTTTCCCTCCGCCTTGAGTTTTCTGGCCGCCAGGCAGGCGATATCCATCAGGCAGGCATACTTGTCATCCCTGCCCCGGAACATCTCATTGTGATCCTTCAGGTACTGGTTCCAGGACGCCTCCAGGGGAACGTTGTAAGCCCCTTCCGTGAACTGCACATTCTTAAGTTCTGTGGAAAATGTGGTATGGCGGCAGTGATCGGACCAGTAGGTATCCAGAACGCGGATCTCCGTGATGGACGGGTCTCTCTTCTCTTCCCCGCGGAAATATTCCTGGATAAAGCAGAAATCCCTGAAGGTCATGGCCAGGTTCAGGGAATCATACCTGTTCCTGAGGGTCTCCTCATCCTCCCCGGTGAAGCCTTCCAGAATCTCCACATCCTCCGGCACATCAAACTTCTGTACCAGGGTGTCCGGCTTCGGCGCGGTATCCTCCCTGGAGTCCACGGGATTGATGCAGAGGGATTTCACCGCCGCTGCCTGCTCATCGGTCAGCTCCCCGCCCAGGACGTAGGTGGTGGCGGAGCGGATGATCGGCTCTTCGGTCTCCTTCAGGAGCTTCACGCACTGTTCCGCCGAGTCGGCGCGCTGGTCAAACTGACCCGGCAGATACTCCACCGTAAAGACCAGGTCGCCCTCGTTTTTCGGGAACTCTTCCTCATACACCAGATCTACCGGAGGCTCGGAAAAAATGGTAACCAATGCTTCCCTGTACACGTCGTCGGAAACATTCTCCACGTCATAGCGGTTCAGCACCCGCACGCTGTTCACGGTCTCAAT
>ONXW01000400.1 GCA_900321915.1 uncultured Eubacteriales bacterium | reverse complement strand
GCCTGTTCTCCAACGAGGCCGGTATGGGCTCCACGCCGCACGCTCACGCGATCGCGAAGGTGGATAAACCCCACATTCAGGGCGTTGTCGCCATGACCGGCGTGTTCATCGACACCTTCATTGTCCTGACAATGACAGCCCTGGTCGTCATCTCGTGTCTGTATGCTGGCGACGGTCCCCTTGCCGCCGGCGCGGCGGACGGCATCATCAAGACCAACATGGCGCAGCTGTCTTTCGGCATGGTATTCGGTGACCGCTTCGGCAGCGCCTTCGTCGCGGTCTGCCTGCTGTTTTTCGCGTTTTCCACGATCCTCAGCTGGAACTTCTTCGGCAAGCTGAATGTTCAGTACCTGTTCAAAAACAGAAAGGCTGCGCTTCTGATCTACGCGATTGTGGCGACTGCGTTTATTTTCCTCGGCTCGCTGCTGTCGAATGATCTTGTCTGGGAACTGACCGATTTCTTCAACTACCTGATGGTGCTCCCGAATGCGATCGCGCTGATCGCCCTCGGGTCCATCGTCGCTGACTCCGCGAGAGAAGGGGAAGCCTTCTGGAAATCCCAAAAGAACAATAAGAACTGAAAGATCTATGAGAGGCTGCCGCAAATGATATGCGACAGCCCCTCCCTCTGTTATTTACTGTTTATCTGCCGGTTTCTCCGGAAGCGCCTCTTTTATCACGTCATATTCACTCTGGGTGATGACACCTGCTCCCAGGAGCTCTGTCAGCATCTCTTCGTTTATCCTGCCTCCGCGGCGGCCGCCTTTGCCGTGCATTTTCTGCCCGGATGCCTCTGTTGCGGAGGAGACCGCGTCCGTATCGGAAGAGACATTCTTCTTTTCCGGTTTCACCTTTTCAGTCGTGCCGGAACTGTCCGAAGGACGTTCCTTCTTCTCCGGTTTATGTTCTTTCATATATGTACTGATGTTCTCGCAGGTCGATTCCGAAAGCTTCCCGGATTCCACGAGGGACTCCAGGAAACCCTTATGCTCCGGCTTTTCCTTCTGCACAGATTCCGTTTTCGCCGCGTTTTCAGCCGGAGCGGCATAGACGGAGCCGGTAAGGACGGACATACCCAGCAGGGTTCCGAACGCCGCCGCTGTGACCTTCTTTCTTAAACTCATGTAAAAAACCTCCTTACGTGGTGCCATGGCGTAATCTCAGTACTGTTTTCTGACCGCTGCATGCATTCAGCGTACAATAATCATACCGGGAAAATGTGTCCGCCCTGTGTTTTTCCGGTGAAGAAAATCTGACAGCTTTATCCGGGTATTGTATTTCCCGCGGCATTCGGTAAAATATTGTAACAGGTACTTATCATTCCATAACATCAACAGATCGGCATAAAAATGAATACACAGAGAACGACAAATGATTTTTCCAAAGGGTCCGTCAGCGGCAGTATCCTCCGGCTGGCCGTGCCCATGACGCTGGCCCAGCTGGTGAATGTGCTGTACAACGTCGTGGACCGGGTCTACATCGGCCTGCTCCCGGAGCACGCCTCCCTTTCCCTGGCGGGGCTGGGCATCTGCCTTCCGGTGATTACGTTCGTGATGGCGTTTGCCAACCTGTACGGCATGGGCGGCGCCCCCCTCACATCCATTGAGCGCGGGAGAGGGAACCTGGACGAGGCGGAGCGGATTATGGGGACATCTTTTAACCTCCTTGTCCGGACCGGCCTTGTGCTGACGGTGGTCCTTCTGGTCATCAAAAGGCCGCTGCTCTATCTCCTGGGAGCCAGCGACGCCATTTACCCCTTCGCCGCTTCCTACCTTAATATCTATATGCTGGGAAATGTCTCCGTCATGATCGGGCTCGGCATGAATATGTTCATCAACGCCCAGGGATTCGGCGGCATCGGTATGCTGACGGTGGTCATCGGCGCGGTGGCGAACCTGGTCCTGGACCCGGTTTTTATCTTTTTGTTCCATATGGGAGTACAGGGGGCGGCGCTGGCGACGATTATTTCCCAGACCCTGTCGGCGATCTGGATTATGCGGTTCCTGACCGGGGAGAAGGCCATTCTCCGGATAAAGAAGGAGTGCATGAAGCTGGAGAAGCCGCGGGTGCTGCGCATTCTTGGTCTCGGGGCTTCCGGGTTCATGTTCCTGATGACGAACAGCCTGGTGCAGATGGCCTGCAATTCGACGCTGCAGAAATGGGGCGGAGATCTCTACATTACCGCCATGACGGTCATCATGTCGGTGCGGGAGCTCGCCTTCCAGATTATCCACGGCGTGACCAACAGCGCCCAGCCGGTACTGGGATACAATTACGGCGCAAAGCAGTACGGCAGGGTAAAGCAGGGAATCCTGTTCACAACGGGAGCCACTGTCCTGTATGCCGGCATAATCTGGGGGATTATCCATTTCTTCCCGGAACCGTTTATCCGGCTGTTCAACCGTGACCCGGAACTGCTGGAGGTGGCGGTGCCCGCGATGCGGCTGTACTTCTTTGCCTTTATCTTCATGTCGCTGCAGAGCTCCGGACAGTCCGCGGCGGTGGGGCTGGGACGGTCGAGGCAGGCCATCTTTTTCTCCCTGTTCCGGAAGGTCATCATCGTCGTGCCCCTGACGCTGATCCTGCCGAACCTGTGGGGGCTGGGGACGGACGGCGTCTTCCTCGCGGAGCCGATCTCCAATGTCATCGGCGGCGGGGCCTGCTATATCACCATGCTGCTCACCATATGGCGGGATATGACGAGACTCCAGAAGGAGCAGAAAAAAGAACAAAAAACCGTTGACATTTCCCAGCTTGTGGTGTAATGTAGGAGTGCTGTAAGAAAACAGCATCAGGAAAGCAGGTTATCCGCCTCACCCCGGCACGAGCAAGTGACCGGCGGTT
>ONXW01000344.1 GCA_900321915.1 uncultured Eubacteriales bacterium | reverse complement strand
CTTGAGACCGGCCGGATCAGCATGACGGGCACCGGCATGGAGCTCCTGAACGATGAATCTGTGAAGGCGGCGTATCTCGGCACCAAGAAGCGCTGAAACCATGTACAAAGTGAAGTAAGGCATAAAAAGAGGGACTGCCGCATTATGGTGTGATGCGGCAGTCCCTCTTTATCACCGGGCCAGAAATTTAAATAAACGGAATTACATAATGGCGGTCACGGCTACGGTTTCGCCGGGTGCGGCGGGAGGGATCACATTTCCTTCTGCCGGAACACCGTTGACAAGAAGTGTTTTTACCCCTTTCTCGGCGCCGTCCGGATTCCGCACTTCGATCCGGTAATCCGCTCCCCGGAAACGTCTCTGCACGGTGAAACCTTTCAGGGACGAAGGAATGCACGGATCGATCTTCAGGCCGTCCAGGACAGGAATGATGCCGAGGATGGCCTGGCTGACGCTTAAGAAGGTCCAGGCCGCGGTTCCGGTGAGCCAGCTGTTTTTCGCTTCCCCGAATGTGGGGGCGTCTTTTCCCGCGATCATCTGGCTGTAGACGTAGGGCTCTGTGCGGTGGATGTCGCTTAAGTCCTCGTTGTAGGCCGGCGCGGTGCGGCGATATACTTCGAAGGCACGGCTGCCGTGTCCCAGCTCCGCTTCCGCGCAGACGATCCATGGATTGTTGTGGCAGAAGATGCCGGCGTTCTCCTTGTAGCCCGGCGGATAGCTGGTGATCTCTCCCAGCTCCGGGTGATAGCGGGTGTAAGCCGGATTCAGGAGGACGATGCCGTACCTGGTGTCGAGATACTGCTCCACGCTGCGGAGCGCCGCCTCCGCTTTCCCGTCTTCTTTTCCGATCCCCGCCATGACGCACATGCCCTGGGGCTCGATGAATATTTTCCCTTCCTCACATTCCTTTCCGCCGACCACATGGCCGAAGGCGTCATAGGCGCGCCGGAACCAGGCGCCGTCCCAGCCGTCCCGGAGGACCGCCTGTTCCACCTCTTTGACCGCCTGCAGCGCGTCTGCTGCTTCCCTTGCGAGTCCGAGGTGATCGCAGATCCCTGCGTAGGCTGTCCCGTATTTCACAAACATTCCGCCGATAAACACACTTTCCGCCACGGGACCCTCGCTGGGACCGGTGGTCTGGAAGCTTTCGCCCGGCTCCTCCGAGAAGCAGTTCAGGTTCAGGCAGTCGTTCCAGTCCGCGCGGCCGATGAGCGGCAGCCTGTGGGGCCCGAGGTGGGTCCGGGTGTAATTGAAGCTTCTCCGGAGATGATCCATCAGGGGCTTCGCCAGGGCGGGATCATTGTCAAAGTCTACCTGCTCCGAAAGGATGCTCCAGTCTCCGGTCTCCCGGAGATAGGCGTCCGTTCCGGCGATCAGCCAGAGAGGATCGTCGTTGAAGCCGCTGCCTACCGCGAGATTTCCCTTTTTCGTCAGGGGCTGGTACTGATGGTATGCGCTGCCGTCCGGGAACTGAGTCGCCGCGATGTCCAGGATGCGCTCCCTGGCCCGTTCCGGGATCATATGGACGAAACCCAGAAGATCCTGGCAGGAATCCCGGAACCCCATGCCCCTGCCCATGCCGCTTTCGAAATAACTGGCCGATCGGCTCATGTTGAAGGTGACCATGCACTGGTACTGGTTCCAGATATTGACCATGCGGTCCAGTCTGTCGTCGCCGGAGGAGACCTGCCAGCCGGAGAGCAGTGCGGTCCAGTATTCCCGCAGCGTCTGCATTGCGGCGTCGAAGGAAGCATTGTCCGCGTAGCGGGCTATCATCGCCTCGGCCCGGCTCTTGTTGATGATGCCGGGGCGCTCCCACTTTTTATCCCTCGGGTTTTCGATGTAGCCGAGGCCGAACAGGATGCTTGTCAGTTCCCCCGGCTGAAGCTCCAGATCGTGCTGCTGCGCCGCGACCGGCTGCCAGCCGTGGGCGATGCTTCCGGTGCAGCCTCCGCCGAAGACCGCCTCGGGACGGGAAGGACTCCCGTATATGCCTGTAAATGCGTCCCGGGATGTGTCAAAGCCATCCGGCATGCGGTTTGCCCAGAAAACCGCATAATGATCTCTCCGCTCCCGGTACTCTGTCTTGTGATAGATCGCCGCTCCGGAGACCTCAACCTCTCCTATGGAATAGTTTCTCTGGAAATTGGTGGAATCGTCCATGGCATCCCAG
>ONXW01000339.1 GCA_900321915.1 uncultured Eubacteriales bacterium | reverse complement strand
GGCAGGGGGCGTAAGGAATTGCGGGACAGAGATGCCTGTCAGGAGCCCGCAGAGGGATTACACGCCTCGCAGGGGACGGCGGTCTGGCAGAGGCCGCAGCCGTACCGGGGCGCGAACATCTTTTTAGAGAGGCCCATGAAAGCGTAGCATGCGGGGTGGTCCTTGCCCGTGACCGGGTCGATGGCATTCACCGGGCAGCGCCTGACACAGGCATTGCAGTGGATGCAGTTTTCATATATCTCCGTGTAGGGCCGGACATCCGGTTCGACTTCCAGGTCTGTAACCACGCTGCAGAAACGCCCGGCCATGCCGCGCTCCGTGATGATGCCCTTGGAGAGGCCGAAGGTGCCGAGACCGCACACGAAGGCGGTGTGGCGCTCGGACCAGCGGCTGCCGAAGGTGAGGGGCGTCATGGCTTCCGGATAGCCGTCAATACCGCTGCCGGCGTGGACGGCCTGCCATCTGGGATCCATCTGGGGAATGCAGCCGGAACAGCCTTTTTCTTTAAGGCGTGCAGTAAAGGCAGAGATGTATTTCCCGACGTACTGCTGGCCTTCAATGCGGGCGTAGACCCAGGGGATGGAGGCGTGTTCTGTCTCTTTCGCGTTGGAGCTTCGGACTTCTTCCGAGAAGGGCAGGAAGATGGATATTACCGACTTTGCGCCGGGAAGCCATTCCTCCGGGGACATATGCCAGGGACCGATGATACCCGGCTTCTTGTACTCATCGTAGAGCGCGTCGTGGGCAGAACCGAAGCCGATAAGGGGTGCATCGTAGAGGCGGAGACCCACATACTGCGGCTCAATGTCCATATCAGCTGTCAGGATATTGCCGTCTAAGGTTTCGAAGATTTCCAGTGCGAGAGCGCGGAGTTCATCTTTATTCATCAGGATACCTCATTTTTTCTGTCACAGAAAATAGAAAGATTTGACGCTGCCGTCGGCAGGGCGGGGGCATTTACCTGTATACGATCTTAGGATTCAGCGGAATATTAATCAAGGAAGACATGCAGGTTTATCACCGTTTATGAACAGTTCACAGCCCGAAACAGGGCAGGGAGGAGCGAGAAAATGCCATTTCAGATCATACGGAATGATATTACAAAAGTTTCCGCGGACGCAGTGGTAAACACAGCGAATCCGCACCCTGTCTGCGGGTCCGGGACCGATGAAGCGGTTTACCGGGCGGCGGGCATGGAAGAGCTTCTCGCCGAGCGGCAGAAAATCGGGGAGATCGCGCCGGGGCAGACGGCCGTGACGCCTGCATTTGCCCTGCCTGCAAAGTACATTTTCCACACGGTGGGGCCGTCCTGGGTGGACGGGGAGCACGGGGAGTTTGATACCCTGGCGTCCTGCTATGACACCTCCCTGGGGAAGGCGGCGGAGCTCGGGTGCGAGAGCATCGCGTTTCCGCTGATAGCCACCGGCAATTACGGATTCCCGAAGGACAGGGCCCTGCAGATAGCCATCTCGCGCATCAGCGCGTTCCTGATGGATCACGAGATGCTGGTGATCCTGGTGGTCTACGACAGCAGGTCTTTTGAACTCTCCGGAAAAGTCTTCCGGGAGGTGAATGCCTTCATCGACGACAGCTACGTGGAGAGGGAGGCATCCGCTGCCAGAAAGATTTCCAACAGGCTAAGGCGCAGAGACACCATGCTCTCCGGCGAAATGGGCACGGCGCTGTATTCGCCGCAGGCGAAGAAAGCCGGCAGGGATTCCGGGAAACCGCCGATGATCGAGGAGGCGGTGCATTCCAGTCCGGCGTTTTCAACTGCGAGCCTGGACGACGTCATAGCCGGCGGCAGCGATACCTTCCAGGAGAAGCTCCTGAAACTCATCGATGAGCGGGAGCTCACGGATGTGGAGGTCTACAAGAAAGCCAACCTGGACAGGAAGCTGTTCTCCAAGATACGGTGCAACGCGGACTATCACCCGAAGAAGCGCACGGCTCTCGCCCTGGCCATCGCCCTGGAGCTCAGCCTGGCGGAGACAAAGGACCTGCTGGAGCGCGCGGAGATAGCGCTCTCG
>ONXW01000334.1 GCA_900321915.1 uncultured Eubacteriales bacterium | reverse complement strand
CTCAGCTTCCCGGACTCTCTGTGGGGGCATGACTGCCGTTATCTCCGCTTCAACGGTTTAGCTTTATGAAATTTTACAGTAGAATATCACCGGCACAAGGCGCTGTCAAGCGCCCGGCCGGCGTTTATCCCCCGAACATACCCTCCGGGTCTTCACAGCCTCTGTTATGAATCGTAGAAACTCTGCCCGTCTTCCGTCACAAGCCGCTCTGTCCTGGGATATTCGAAGATATCGCTGTTTCCGGCATTTGCCTCGAGATAATCCGCAAATTCCCGGGCATACCACTTTGCCATCTCCAGGTTGTGCATCAGGTAATGGCCGCAGTTTACAGCTGTGGCGCCTGGCACCTCCTGCGCGTCCCCGACCGCCCGGAAGGATCTCAGCATTAATTCATAAATCTCTTTCGAAGGGCGGTTCCCCTTAAGTATGAGATAGAAGCCCGTAAGGCAGCCCATGGGCCCCCAGTAGATAATCTCATCCTTCCAGTCCGGGTCGTTGCGGAGAAAGGTTGCGATAAGGTGCTCCAGCGAATGCATTGCCCCGACATCGATGACCGGTTCCCGGTTCGGCTTCTTAAGCCTTATATCATAGGTTGTGACCGAATAATCGCCCAGATGGTCGACCCTGCTCGTGAAGATGCCGGGAACGATGTGCGTATGGTCAACTGAAAAGCTCTGGATTAATTCCATTTTTGTCCCTCCTGCTGTTTGTTGTATTTTCGCTTTTTACCGGACCCGTATCCTGACGGTACTGTGCATGGATTCCGGGTCTGTTTCATGCTCAATGGATTCCGATCTCGCCTCAAGGATCCTGTAGGCGAGGGTATTTCCCGCACCCGGCCGCAGGAACGGCAGCCAGCACGCAGGCCAGAAGGCAGAGACAGGCGCCCCGCAGGATGCCCCGCCGCTTACATTTCCTCATAGAAACACTATCTCCTTATCGTCAGGAATCAGCATTCCGGTACCGGGCCCTGCCCACGCCGAGAATCAGCCTGCCGATTTCCCTGAAAACGGGAAGGCCCATCAGCACGCCGAAAACCCTGCCTTTTCCGAAGGCCTTCGCCAGGCTGATGCTCTCCCGCATACCGATCACGAATCCGATGACCAGCAGAGCGTAATAGATGCCGGCAGGCAGCTTCGCCATATTGCAGGCAAAGCCCAGGGGGAGGCACATATCTGCCAGCACACCCATCCAGCCGTTCCAGACGGTGGAGTACTCATCGTAGACATTGAGGAACGGGATCAGGCTGTGCCAGCCCTTCCTGCCGGCCTTGCGGAGGATTCCCCACCTGCCGATGAGCAGCAGCACGCCGCTGATCCCCATCCAGCCGAGGATGTAAGGCATAAAGCTGAAGGCCTTCTCGCTTTCGAGCGGCTTTCCGTCATAATCCGGGGACAGGAAATAGTCGACCTTATCCTCAAATTCCTTTTTGTCCGGGAAAGCCCCGACCTTGATAAACCCGACTTTGCCGCTGCGGTCAATGAAGATGCTCGTAGGAAAGGCGGAAATTTTAAGAACTCCCGGCGAGTCGTCCTTGAGGCCCATCGGGAACGTGAGTCCGTGGCTCTCCTTATACTGGGCAATGATTTCCATGGTATCAGCGGGATCGCCGGATATGGAGAGGATCTCCATCCGGTCCTTTTTCTCCAGGTAAACCTCCTCCATCTCGGGAAACTCTCTCTCGCAGGGGCCGCACCAGCTGGTGAAAACGTTGAGCACGACCAGGTCATTCTCCTCAAGCATCCCTGAAAGCGTGGCAGTCGTCCCGTCAGTCAGCGATACGGTGAAATCCGGCATGGTCTCGCCTGGCCCGATGCCGATCCCCGCGTCCGACGCGTACACGGCAGTGCCCGGCATCGCGGCCAGCAGCACCGCCAGAAGTAAAATACACATCCATTTTTTCATGGTCATCTCTTCCTTTCAGAAAGGGCTCATTTGAGGACTATCGTCACCCGGCCGGGCTTGTCAGGCGCGGGATATTCCGTTTTATCCTCGGTGTAGCCCTCCGGCACACGGAGGATATGCACGGTATACTTGCCCGCTTCCTGCTCAAAAACCGCGATGCCGTTTTCTCCGGTCTCTCCCTGGAAACACATGGTATCCGAACAGAACTGGACTGTAACGCCGGGAACAGGCTTTCCCGCTTCGTCGTTCACAAGGACTTCATAGCTGCTCTGCTTCCCGCCGCAGGCTGTGAGCATGCCTGCCGCAAGGACCAGGATAATACAAAGTGCCAGGATTCTTTTCATCTGTTTCATATGGAACCTCCCAATGTATATCTGTTATAAAATGAAGCCATTAAGGAAAGAATGCGGCGGCCTATGCCATCAGGGCCTTGTAAATCGCCTCCCTGCCTGGGGAGGGACTGTCCCCCTGCGTGGGGGGATAACGCACCTCCAGCAGGTAGCTCCTGATGAGCTCGGCATAGACCTTCCTTTTCTGGTGCTCCTGGGGGTTGCTTTCCTCCTGCGCTGTCAGCGGGCTGCCGTCATTCTTCAGGAAGGCGCCTTGATAAAGGGCGCTGGCATACTGCCACATGATATAGGCATGCATTTTATCGTCACTCGGGAAGCCCAGCTCCGCCTCCGCGTGTTTCCGAAGCATGTCCTTTATGTCCTTTTCCTTTCCGTATTTTTTGACGAATCCCTTTGGGTCAAGGCCGTTCTGCTTTTCCGTCATGAAGTTTCTATAAAGCTGGTCCATGCCGATATAGCGGTCGATGACATCCTTTTTTTCGGCTTTTTTCATCCGGTATTCCTTTATCGTGGCACCGAGCCCGATGACCAGCGCGGTAAGGGAGACTGCAGCCCCAGCGATGGCGGTCACGCCGCCCACCGTAAGGCCTCCCGCGATGACCTGCAGCGTGGCGGTTACCATCTGCACACCGCCCATTGTCTTCTTCCGGGAAGCGGCTTCCCGCCCGGATGCGGCTATATTCATCAGCATATCTTTCTGGGCGTCCAGCTCTTCCAGCTCCTGCTGGGTCATATTATCCTTGGGGCGGTATGCGATCAGGTTGACTTCAAACTGCCGGAAGCTCGACTCCTGTTCGCTGGCCTTGCTGGCATGATAAGCTCCCTGGATGAAAGACATGATGCCCAGGGCAATGGCGGCGCCGCCGGCTGCCTGGACCGCCGCGTCAAATTTCACCCATTTTGCCTTGTCCAGACCCGCCACGCCCCGGACTGCCCCGTAGATGCCGTTCAGGGAGGACGAAAAATCCTTGAAGGCATGCATGAACTCTTTTGCCCGCTCGAACCCGCCCGCCCCGGAGGTGGCGAACTTCGCGGCGGAGCCGGCAAAGGT
>ONXW01000238.1 GCA_900321915.1 uncultured Eubacteriales bacterium | reverse complement strand
TCACAGAAGAGCAGTGGGATGAGATGCTGGGCCGCTTCGGCGAGATCCGGAAGATCGACTGGACGCCCCTCAAAGACTGGAAGAAGTGAAAATGAACAAAGTTCAAAAGATCGCCGCCGGGCTCTGCCTGGCGGCCCTTCTGGCAGGCGGCGCGCTTACCGCCCGCCTTTATTCTGAGCGGAAGGCCACAGAGGCCGCGGACGCCGCCCAGCGGGCCAGGTGGGAAAGCGCGGAGCAGGCCGCCGCGGATCAGGCTGCAGGCCAGAACGGAGAAGCCGGTCCCGGCGGCCGCCGGCAGGTGGATTACGCGTTCTTTTCTACAAATGAATATTCCGAGAAGAATGCCTTCAACCGCCAGCAGCCCTTTAAGAACAAGGAGCTGATCTACGGGGGAAAGCGGTATCTTCGCCACACCGGGATCCGGGCTGTTCTCCTTCTCGGACTGGACCGGAGCGAGGGTGATCTGCTGGAAGAGAGAGTTCCCTGGGAACAGGGCCAGACAGACGCTATTTTTCTGCTGGCTCATAACACTGCCAGAAACACCGTGCAGATCCTGAAGATCCCCAGAGAAACCATGGCGGTGATGCCCTGGACGAATGCGGATTCCCAGGTGGTCACAGAATCCGTGGAGCGTATTACACTGGCCTATACGAATGGAAACGGAGTGGAACAAAGCTGCGAGGTGACCCGGGATACGGTCAGCCGTCTGCTGGGAGGCCTGAGCATCGATCACTACATGCTGGCAGACCTGAATGTGGTTGCTGACGTGAATGACCTGGTGGGCGGAGTCACGGTGAAAGTACCGAAGGACCGGACAGAGTGGAAAGACCCGGCATTCAGTCCCGGCGCGGAAATAACGCTGCATGGTAAGGATGCAGAGCTGTTTGTGCGCTCCAGAAATTCAAAAGAACATTTTACGGCCATGGAGCGTCTGGAACGTCAGCAAATCTATATGATCGCCTTTGAAAAGCAGCTGAAGAGGTGTCTGAAAAAAGATCAGAAGATCGTCGAAAAAATGTTTGATGCCATGGAAGGGGACATGCTGACAGATATGCGGCGTCAGGAATATGTAGATCTGACGCTCAGCATTTTAGGGAGCGGAGACATTTCCGGCGATGACTTTTTTACTTTACCCGGGGAGCCCAAGGTCGGGGAAGCCCAGGATGAATACCATCCGCATTATGCCGACATAGACCGGATGGTCCTGGATCTTTTTTATTATGAAAAGGAGCAGTAACCGTCTTTCAAACTATAAGAATATGCATAAGCTGAATCGGGAAATGTTATTGACTTTTGAAAGAGAGAGAGGTAAGTTTAATTTAATATAATTTAAAGTTTTTAAATTACATAGAGGAGGGATAATCACATGGTTCTTAAAAGATTTGCAGCCATGTTACTTACGGCTGCGATGGTGGCTGGGTCAAGTGTCTCTGTTTTTGCAGCGACTACCAGTTATGAAAGAAGTCAGCCCAGCGATTCTGATGGCAGCAACGCTGATTCCGCTACTACTACCACTGCTACTCACGCTTCCAGCAGCAGCGTAAAGGGTTCCACCAGCGTAAGCTTTGCCGGATTGATCCCTGCAGATTCCAGTCAGTCGAATACCGGCGCGAACGCAGGTACCTGGTACTACAATCCGAATACCGGGGACTGGAAGTTCAGGTTCAACGACGGCAGCGGCGCAGTGGGCTGGCAGCAGCTTCCCTGGACCGTGAACGGACAGACGCAGAACCTGTGGTATTACTTTGATGGTGCAGGCGTCATGATGGACGGCAATCAGGTGATCGCCGGCAGGAATTATTACCTGAATCCGGAACACAACGGCTGGAGAGGCGGTATGGTCGACGCTCCGGCGAACAATGCCAGCGTTGCAGGCATGGTCTCCATGGGCGGCAGCGGGAACAGCGGCGCATGGAACGGCACCTGGTACTATTCTCCTTCTGCGAACAACTGGAAGTATCTGTACAACAATGGGAATGTGGCCGTCGGCTGGAACCAGCTTTCCTGGACTGCTAACGGTGTGACCAGAAACGACTGGTACTTCTTTAATCAGGACGGCTGGATGAACAGCGGACTTGTTAATCTGAACGGCAGCACATATTACCTGAACCCGGTATCTGACGGCTTCAAGGGCGCCATGGTCACCGGCCAGACAAATGTGAACGGCAAGCAGATGAACTTCGCAAACTCCGGAGAGCTTATGAACTGATTTTGGTATACGGCTGTAAATGAAAATAAGCCGGGGATCTGATCCCTGGCTTATTTTTTTTGGCATACGCTGGAAGCCTTTTCGGCGTCATTTCATACCCAGATACTGAAGGGCGTCTTCATACCGCGACACGGCCTGTTCCAGATTGGCGGTGTAAGGTGCACTGACTGTGAGACCATAATTTTCCATCAGCTCGTGGAGTACGATGGTGCGGATGCAGAAACCCCGCATGTAGACTTCACTTTGGGCCAGGGCATCCTGGCTTTCCGCTTCCCGGATCCCCTGCAGCTGGTCCTGGAGAGCGGAATAATAAGAAGAAGCGAGCCCATTCAGGTTCTCATCCTTAAAGGAATAGTAGACCAGGTCGCCGATCCCGTCCAGCTCCGCACTGACTGCGGCAGAAGCATAGTCCCGGAAGTCTTTCGTCTCCAGGGACGAACCATCCTGGGCTGCCACCATTCCCCAGCGCTGCTCCAGGCCGTAGCGGACGTTGGCGATGAAATCTTCATCCGACAGATACTGCGACTCCACCTTTTCTTCAAATTCCTGTTCGGAAACGCCGGAAGAGACCGGCGCAGCGTCACGCGGAAGGGCGGATGCGGAAGAAGACGTAATTTCAGCCGCGGATGAGACCTCTGCAGAAGCTGAAGTTTCTTCGATGGAACCCGCCGAAGTATTTTCAGTCTGCGCTGCGGGAGAAGCGGACGGCGCTGGGGCCGCGGGCTTTCCGCAGGCGGAGAAAAGAAGGACAGCGGCACAGGAAACAGCTGCAAAACATGTTAATTGTCTGTTCATAATACGTACCTCCGGGAACAGTATAACACAATTGCTATTGACTTTTTAGAGAGAGAGAGGTAACTTGGAAAAAGTGTTTTTTTAGTTTTCAAAATTTAGTGAGGAGGATAATCACATGGTTCTGAAAAGAATTGTAGCCACGTTACTTATGGCTGTGATGCTGGCCAGTGTAAGTGTCTCTGTTTATGCAGCGACGACCAGCTATGAAAGACCTGATGACAGCGACAGCGGGGGCAGCGGCGGAGGAGGCGGCGGCTCAGGCTCCGGCGGCGGTGGCGGCGGCGGAAGAGCAGCCGGATCTACCACCAGCTTTACTTCCAGCACCCCCGGCGGCAGCGTAAAGGGTTCCACCAGCGTCAGCTTCGCAGGACTTATTCCTGCAGATCCCAGCGCTTCCAGTTCCGGCGCTAACGCAGGTACCTGGTATTATAACGAGCAGACCGGCGACTGGAAGTACCAGTTCAAGGACGGCAGCGGCGCAGTGGGCTGGCAGCAGCTTCCCTGGACCGTGAACGGACAGACCCAGAACCTCTGGTACTACTTCGATTCCAACGGCAACATGCTGGACGGCAGCCAGGTGATCGCAGGCAAGGAGTACTACCTGAATCCTGAGTCCAACGGCTGGAAGGGCGGCATGACGGAAGCTCCGGCGAACAACGCCAGCGTGGAAGGTATGATCACCATGGGCAGCAGCGACAACAGCGGCGCATGGAACGGCACATGGTACTATTCTCCGTCTCAGAACAACTGGAAGTATCTCTACAACAACGGCAACGTGGCCATCGGCTGGAACCAGCTTTCCTGGACCTTCAACGGCGTTACCAGAAATGACTGGTACTTCTTCAACAATGACGGCTGGATGAGCAGCGGTCTTGTGAAACTGAGCGGGAACACCTACTACCTGAACCCGGTCTCTGACGGCTTCAAGGGCGCCATGATCACCGGCGAGGCGAATGTGAACGGCAAGCAGATGAACTTCGCGAACTCCGGAGAGCTTCTGAACTAAATCTGGTATACGGCTGTAAATAATATAAGCCGGGGATCCGATCCCCGGCTTATTATTCGCATACTCTGAAAAGACGTTCAGTGTCATTTTAATTACCTCCAAGCACAGAGTATAACACAAATTGGTGAAGATGCACCTTGAAGACGCAAAGGTCTCTGTGCTAAGATGAAAAGCACTGAATACACTGAAACTGGATCAGTATAATAAAGAGGAAATGACATGCAGGAAACACATCAGAATGATCAGGTCCGGAACATAAGAGACGAAGAGATCGAGATCGATCTCTGGGAGCTCTTTCTTGAATTCCGGAAGCATATTCTGGGGATCATACTGGCCGGGCTGATCGGCGGAGTTCTCGGCTTCGGCATCTCTAAATTTGCCATTACTCCGACCTACACCTCCACCAGCATGATCTACGTCATGGGAAGCGAGAACATCATCTCGTCACTGGCGGATCTGCAGATCGGTGCTCAGCTCACCCAGGACTACAAGGTCCTGGTGACCAGCCGCTCCGTCATGGAAAAAGTGGTGGAAGATCTGACACTGGACTTTGATTATAAGAAGCTCAGGAGCAAGATCAGATTGAGCAACCCGAACAATACCCGTATCCTGCAGATCTCCGTGACGGACACTGATCCTGCTCGGGCGAAGAAGATCACGGACTCCGTGGCGACCTGTGCTTCGGAGTATATTGCGGACATCATGGAGCAGGATCCTCCGAAGATCATTGAGTACGGCGAGATCCCGACCCAGAAGACCGCGCCCAGCAATTCAAGGAACGGCATGCTGGGGGCGCTGTTGGCCATACTCTGCGTACTGGGCTTCCTCACCGTGAACGTGGTGATGAACGACACTGTGAAGACCGAGGATGATATCCGCAGGGCTATCGGAAGTTCCGTCCTGGCGGTGGTACCGATGCACAGCGACGAGTCGGATCCGAAGAAGCATCGGCACAGGCTGCATCACGAAAAGCCGGGGAAGGACGACAGTAAGGATTTGGGAGGCGGTGTGTAATGAACACGCAGGTACTGGAACTCCATTTTAATGATACGGAAGATTTCTCCTTCAACGAAGCCATCAAGACTCTCCGGACGAACCTTCAGTTCTCCGGCTCCAGAGTAAAGAAGGTGCTCATTACCAGTGTGGCACCGAACGACGGGAAGAGCATCATCACCATGATGCTGGGCAAGGCCTTCGCGGAGAGCGGCAAAAAGACCGTGGTGATCGATGCCGACGTTCGGAAATCCGTGCTGCGGAACCGCTACAGTATCGAGATGGAGACCTTCGGCCTTACCCAGGTGCTGACCGGGCAGGTGCAGCCGAAGGACGCGGTCTACCACACCAGTGTTCTGAACCTGGACCTGGTGCTGTCCGGGCCCTTTTCTCCTACGCCCACGGAGCTCTTCGAGGACGTGATGTGCGCGAACTTCTTCCACTACCTCACAGAGCAGGGCTACGACATGGTCCTGATCGATACGCCGCCCCTGGGAACGGTGATCGATGCGGCGATCCTGGCGCGGTATTCCGACGGCATCGCCATTGTTGCGGCAAGTGAGGACACCTCCCGGAGGGCTTTGCAGCGCGTGAAGGAGCAGATCGACAAAACTGGGGTCCGCTTCCTCGGCGTCATTCTGAACAAGGTCCGCATGGACAAGGGAAGCTACTATAGTTCCTATTACCACGGCTATGGTTACGGGTACGGAAAGGGCTATGGTTATGGCTACGGTTACGGTCCTGAAACGGAAGACGGGAAAGAAACCAAATAACGTCAGCGTTTCTGCACAAACAAGGACGGTTCTGCAGCAGGGCCGCCTTTTTTGTGCAGAAATAATGACACATTGTACATTGCTATAGGAATCATGTTCTGCTAATGTTGAAGCAATATTCATATGCAGTATACAGCAGTGTCATATTTGTCGCACGAGGTATTCTGGTGAAATGAAACCTGTAAAATGGAAGTTTGAGCACTGGCATGTGATCGCGGCTTTTCTGGTCGCGTACGATATGTTTGCAGTCAACTTCGCCTATTATTTATCGCTCTGGCTCCGCTTTGACGGAAAGGCGTCCGCGATCCCGCGGGGTTACTATCTGGCCTGGAACAGTATGGTGCCTGCTTATTCCGTGATCTGCCTTCTGGTGTTCGGCGTGCTCCGGCTTTACAAGAGCATCTGGCGCTTTGCAAGCATCGTCGAGCTGGAGAGAGTGCTGCTGGCCTGTATTGTCACGTGTTCCGCCCACGCAGTGCTGATCACGAACTTTTATTGTAGAATGCCTGTCTCCTACTATGTTTTCGGTTCCGTTCTGCAGTTTATACTGGTAATGGGGAACCGATTTGCCTACCGACTCGCGCTGGCTTTAAAGAATATTGTAAAAGCCGTCACGAACAAGGGAGAGAATGTGATGCTGGTGGGTGCGGGCTCTGCGGGACAGATGATCCTACGGGACTTTCGGAAATCCCAGGAGCTTAACAGCAGGCGGGTGGCCTGCATCATCGATGACGATCCGAACAAGTGGAAGCGCTACATTGACGGTGTCCCGGTGGTGGGAGGCAGGGAGAGCATCCCGGATGCGGTAAAAAAATACAATATCAAACAGATCTATGTGGCGCTGCCTTCAGCGACGGCGGAGCAGCGCCGGGAGATCCTGGAGATCTGCAAGGACACGGGCTGCGGACTGAAAAACCTTCCGGGGATCTACCAGCTGGTGCAGGGAGATATCACTATCAGCGCCATGAAGGACGTTTCGGTGGAGGACCTTCTGGGAAGAGAACCCATCCGGGCGGATATGGAGGAAGTGTTCCGGTTCATCTCCGGAAAGAAAGTACTGGTGACCGGAGGCGGCGGGTCCATCGGCAGTGAGCTCTGCCGGCAGATCGCGGCGCACCGACCGAAGCAGCTCATCATCTTCGACGTCTATGAGAATAATGCCTATGACATCCAGCTGGAACTGAAGGAAAAGTACCCGGAGCTGGATCTTGTGACCCTGATCAGCTCTGTCCGGGACAGCCGGAAAATGTTCCGGGTGTTCAGCGAGTACCACCCCCAGATCGTCTACCACGCGGCGGCGCACAAGCACGTGCCCCTTATGGAGGACAGCCCCAACGAGGCCGT
>ONXW01000333.1 GCA_900321915.1 uncultured Eubacteriales bacterium | reverse complement strand
GTTTATTTTCCCGCCAGTCCGGCACCCATCTCAAAGGCTTTCCTGCACTCTTCGGGGAATACTGTCTCGTGACGCTTCTGTTTGGCCGCAGGGTCAAAGAAAGACCATGGCCAGTCCGTCCTGCTGTAATCCCGAAGCTGCAGCGTATCACCGCTGACCAGTACCTCTGTGGGACCGACAAATCCCTCAAATGTCTGCCGGTAATTCCGAAGAAGCTCTGTATACATCGTATCAGGCGCGTTGCTCGTCATGATAAGGAGCACAGGTATCCGTCTCAGGCTGCAGCACGGAGTCTCTGCGTTGTAGGTCAGGTTCTGGAAAATAAGGCGCTCATACAGCGCCCCTTATTTTTCTCCTTTTTACATCCGAAACAGGAGATGCAGCCCGTGTATTTCTCCAGCCGGAAAAGATCAAACCGCTCCACCACCGCGCCGGCGGATTCCGCTCCCTTTGATGCTTCTGTTATCAGGGTATCCGTATTCCAGCCTTTCCTGGGGCCGGCGTTTACTGCAATAATTCTTCTTCCCATGGACATTTCCTCCTCACTCCTGCTCGCCGGTTCTGCCGCGTCTCTCCGATGACTGTTCCAGAATCCTGATGATACCGTCGACGCTGTCCGCGAAAATAATACCTCTCTGCCGTTCTTCCGTTGACAGCTCCTGCTCCTTCATTTTTTCAAGCAGTTGTTTCAATCCATTATAATACCCTTTGTGATTATAGATGATACAGGGCGCGCTCAGGAATCCCAGGGATATTTCAGACATGATCTGGCTGATTTCTTCCATCGTTCCGGTTCCGCCCGGCAGCGCGATAAACGCGTCTCCCAGTTCCGCCATCTTTGCCTTTCTTTCCGACATATCCCGGGCAACAATCAGCTCCGTAAGAGCCTCGTACTGCATTCCCCGCTCCACAAAAAAGGCAGGTTCAACGCCTGTCACCCTGCCGCCGGACGAGAGGGCGCTTCCTGCCAGGACGCCCATAAGGCCTGTTTTTGACCCCCCGTAGACAAGGCAGTTCCCGCTCTCACCTATCCATGTCCCGAGTTTCCCGACAGCCTCCTTCAGTGCCGGGTCATTTCCCCCGTGAGCCCCGAGAAAAACAGTAATATTCATACAGATCCCCCGTCATTTTGACAATCCGGACACTCCCCAGTCTTCCGGCATCTTTACGATTTCAGGCTTTTCGGGCAGACGCACGGCCACCTGATAATCATCTTCATATACAATCTCTCCCGGATCGTTGGTCAGGACCAGGTAATACGTCTTTTTATACCGCTCCAGGAGCCACAGGGCGGGATGTATCATTTTCATCATTTCATCGGAATTCTCTGTCTTGAAAAAACAGATTACCTTTTCCCGGTTCCGGCACACATCGGGATAGGGAAGAACCTCCGCGATCCAGAGATCGATCTCGCGAAACAGAACCTCGTCCTAGTTATACTTGGCTTTTCCGCAAAAGTCCATAATCACTTTCCTGAGGTTCAGTCCAGGATCCGTCCGTCTCTGGAGATCGTTACGATTTGCCAGGGGGTGAATTTGCCGCTGTTTCTGAGCGCGTTTTCCGCCGCCCTCTGGAGCCCGCCGCAGCAGGGCACCTCCATGCGGACAATGGTCACGCTCCTGATATCGTTATTCCGGATAATCTCCGTCAGCTTGTCCGTATAGTCCACTGCGTCCAGCTTCGGGCAGCCGATAATCGTAACTTTCCCCCGCATGAAGTCCTCATGCATGCCGGCATAGGCATATGCCGTGCAGTCTGCCGCGATCAGCAGTTTTGCCCCGTCAAAGAACGGCGCCTCCACCGGTACCAGTTTGATCTGGCAAGGCCACTGCGCCAGGCGGGAAACGGGCTTCCCCGCGCTTACAGGAACATTATCCTCTTCTCTCTGCGCAAACTGCATCATCCTCGATCCGGGGCATCCGCCTTCATGCTGTTCATGCGTTAATTCATTCATCATCTTTTCCCTCCTGGCTGCTTTTACCGCTTTTTCGTCATATTCCGGGGCTTCGCGCTCCTCAAAAGTGATTGCCCCTGTGGGACAGTTCGGAAGACAGTCCCCGAATCCGTCGCAGAAATTCTCCCGCATGAGTTTTGCTTTGCCATCTACAATATCGATGGCTCCCTCATGACAGGCTTCCGCGCACAGACCGCACCCATTGCATTTTTTCTCATCTATGCGGATGATTTTGCGAATCATTTCTATAACCTCCCTTTCCTGTTCTGGCATCAGTATACAAAAGATTTCCGCAGAGTTCTGTATCCGGAGATACACAATTGAGTTTTTTGGGATGTATAATAGAACCATAGTTTTTCAGGAGGTTCGTTATGGATTATACTGTGCTGGAAAAATGTGCTCTGTTTCAGGGAGTACCGGCAAAAGATCTCAGGGCATACCTGGAAGAAACACCTCATCACATCCAGTGTTACGATAAAGAAGAAATAATCTTTCATCTGATGGACCCGGCAGCCAGGGTCGGTATTATTCTGGAAGGCCGTGTGGAGGCGCAAAAATCCTTCCCGAACGGAAGCCAGGTGAACGTATCGGTCCGTACCCCCGGTGAATTGATCGGTCCCGCTGCCGTCTTCTCGAAATGCCGGTATTACCCGTGTGACATCGTCGCCCTTGAACCGACGACGCTTATGATGCTGCGGAAGGAGGATCTTCTTTCACTCATGCAGAAAGATGTCCGTATCCTGCAGAACTTTACAGCTGAAATCGCCTCGGCAGCCTGCATGCTTCAGCAGCGGCTGGAGCTTTTGTCCTACAGCGGGATCGCGCAGAAAGCAGCCTTCTGGCTGCTGATGCAGATAAGACAAACGGGGACGGCTGCCGTAAATATCCCGGGCTCTGTGTCCAGATGGGCCATGATTATGAACGTATCCAGACCATCCCTCCACAGGGAAATCAGGAAGCTCGAGGAGGAAGGTATCGTCCGGTACGAAGGGAAAAGTATCGAGGTTCTGGATCAGGACGGGCTCCAGGCAGTGCTCAGCGGCTGACTGTCCCAAACCGCCATTTAAAAAGCGGAGGCTTTTTCTCATGCATGCCTGCCGTCCAGGATCATGTTCTCCGGCGGCGCGGCGTATCGTACCGTCTGCAGCCGGAGCCGCAGTTTTCTTCGTCCGTACTCATCCGCCGCCGTATAGGCAGACGCGCTTCCCGTAATCCACCCTTCCCGGCAGTCCTCCGCATGCTCCGCGCCGATCTCTGCCTCAAAAGCCATAAACTGGAGGTCCTGCATGCAGCAGGTCATGACGACTCTGCCGAGGGACCACCGGCCGTCCGCGGCGTCTTTTTTCAGTTCGAAAGGATCCGTGAAAAGGAGCTTCTTTCCTTCGTAATGCTCCGGATGGTCCAGCGCGTCCAGCCAGAACGGAAGGAAATTGTCCTGCCCAATCCGGATCTCGGGATCGTCGAGAGAAAACGGCAGGAACATTTCGAAGGCTTTCTCATGATACCCCATCGGATCCCGCCTGAGATACGAGGCTTTCGGATTCATCAGCCGGAATGCCTGGCTGTACGGCGCCAGCAGATCAGCAGACGGACAGCCCCGGAATACGACCTGCTGGGAGTCCGCCACCATCTGCTTCATCATCGGCATGAAATTCCTGTAATAGAGCGGCAGTGTATTCCAGTCGATCAGCGTGATGGCAAATGTCTTTTTCAGGCAGCCGGGAAGCGCTTCCCTGAGACCTGCCGTCATGGCATTCATCTCAACATAGATGCGGTCCGGCCTGTATTTTTCTATGGCATTCCGACAGAACGACGTGATGTCACCCCCGTCGTAACAGGTAACAAAAGCCTTCTTCTTCGCCAGACTTTCGGCATCGAATTCTTCTTCGCCTTCTTCAAAACACAGGATCAGTGTGGAGCCGTATTTCCAGAAGACATCGTTCAGCACGTTTTCCCGGATATACGCTGTCTTGCCTGCGTCCAGAAAGCCATACACGAGCCGGGTATCGATCGCCTGTATGGCCGGGGACGCCGGTTCTTTTTCTATACTGTTCATAGGTTTTTTACTTCTGCCTGCGCTGTCCGCGCATCGGTAAAAACGCAGGCCCCATCGGACATTTCCGATGGGGCCTGCTGTGTCAATGGCTGTAAACCTGCGGGATCAGTCCTCGTATACGCAGACCAGACGGCCGCTGACCTTGCCTTCACGGAGCTGGTCGATCCCGTCGGCGATCTCTTCGAATTTGCAGAAGTGGATCTCGGGATCCAGTTTGCCGCTCGCCATCAGTTCGATGCAGTCGCGCAGGTCATCCGTGGTACTGCCCATGGAACCTTCGAAGGTGAGCTCTTTAAAGATCATGGAATAGGAGTAGATCGTGGCGGTGTCGCTGGCCATGCCGACGAGCACGACTTTGCCGTGAGGCTTGACGGCCTTCAGGGCATCATCCGTGGTCTTGCCGGCGCCGGCGAAGTCAACGATCAGGTCCAGGTTCCTGTCAGCGAATTCCAGAATGTTGGGTTTGACTTCCTTCGCGCCGAGCTTGAGGGACAGTTCCTGAGCCGACGGCTTTCTGGTGGCGACATACACTTCGCAGCCTTTCGCGACGGCTACGCTGACGGCAAACATGCCGAGTCCGCCGACGCCGATGATGCCGACCTTCATGCCTTCTTTGGCGCCGCCCACCGAACAAAGAGCGTGATAGGACGTTGCGCCGGCGTCGGTCGCTGCCGCCGCCTTATACGCGGGTATGCCTGCCGGGACCTTTACGAGCTGCTCAACGGGAGCCGTCGTCATAGTACCGTAACCGCCGTCTCTGGTGTAGCCGGGGGTGGTGCCGTCCTTGGCATACAGGGGGCAGACCGCGACGACATCGCCGATTTCAAAGCCTTCCACGCCCTCGCCGATCTCAACGATTCGTCCGCAGACCTCATGGCCCATGATCACCGGCACGTTGAACTGCGGCATCCAGGACTCGATGTCCAGCGCGGATACGTCAGAGTGGCAAAGGCCGCCCGCCAGAGTCTTCAGAACAACATATCCCGGTTTTGCTTTCGGGTCCGGTTTCTCGACGATCTTCAGCGGCTGATGTGTACCAGTAAATTCCCATCCTTTCATGTTGTACTGTTCTCCTTTTGTTTTTTGTCACATATCAGAGTTTCAACTTCCTTATTTTCCATTG
>ONXW01000332.1 GCA_900321915.1 uncultured Eubacteriales bacterium | reverse complement strand
TCTGCCGTCCCCTTCCGGCTTCTCACCCTTTACGAAGACGCGGTTTCCGCGCTGCAGGGCGTCCGCCGGGATCGCCAGGGCATTTTCCGAGGAGTCCAGGATAATGGTTCCCTCCACATTCATGCCCGGAAGAAGGTTCCCGTATTCTTTCATCGTGACGGTAACCGGGTAGTAGGTCACGCCGTTGGAGGCTGCCCCCTCCATGCTGACCATTGTCACCTCTCCCTCGAACTTCTGCCCGGAAAATGCGTCCGCCGTCACTTCCACCTTCTGCCCGGTATGCACGTTGATGATGTCAAGCTCATCAATGTTCATCTGGAACGTGACGGAAGAAAGGTCGTATATCACCGCCATCTGGGTGGGACTGTTCTGATTCTGGATTTTGTCGCCGATCTTGGTATTTCTGGAAACCACCGTCCCGGAAATCGGTGCCGTGATGGTATACCTGTCGTAACTGTCCTGAGTGGAATCCAGCTTGCTCTGGGCGGATTCCTGGCTTTCTTCCGCCTGGTCCATCGAATTCTTGTAGCTCTTTATCAGGTCCGAAGCGTCGTCGGATTTCATGGCGAAGATGGGGCTGCCCACAGCGACATAATCGCCCGCGTGGACAAGGATATCCGTCGCCTCGACGGGGGAGGGCAGGTCTGCCGCCATGATGGAATCCACCGTAGGCGTAAAGCTTCCGTCCCCGCCGGACATAAACGGGCCGACCATGGCCGTCGCCGTCATGCTGGTGGTCAGGCCGCCGGGGTTATTGACCAGGATGGTGACATACCTGACCAGCCTTCCGCCCTCCAGGGTCTCGTCCAGGGAGGCTACCGCCACCACGACGCCGTCCAGCTGCTCCAGGGTATCCGAGATTGTGAGGATGGCGGGCATTCCCGGCAGAAGCTGCATGGCCTCCACATTCAGGAACGGCACGCGGATCTCCATCTGCAGGTCGCTGTAAATCTCCGCGATCTGGGTATTGTTGCTGACCTTGTCTCCCGCCGCGATCTTAATCTCTTTGATAAAACCCGCCCTGGTAGACTTATATGTGCTTCCCCCGAACCGCGCCTGTGCTTCCTGGTAATCCTTCACCGCGTCCGCATAGTTGCTCCGGGAGCGTTCCAGGGAATTGCTTGCTGACCGCAGCTGCGATTCCATGGAAGAGGAATCGATCCGGTAAAGGATGTCCCCTTTGCTCACCTTATCCCCGGCATCAAAAGTGCATTCGATAACCTCCCCTTCCGCCATCGAGGTGATGGTATAGGTATCCTTCGGGGAAATCGACCCGGATGCCGACAGCGAGGAAATGATATCTTCCCGGGTCACCATGCCTGTCCGCACGCTGTTTTTTTCCTTATCCGCATCTGACCGCAGATGTCGCAGTCCGAAATACCCGCCGGTCCCAAGGACGGCAGCCGCCGCGAGGACGGCAATCAGCTTTCTCTTTCCGGCCAGTGTTTTTACCGCGCCGCTGAGTTTTTCGCCCATAATTCCCCCGCCTTAATCAATGACTGCGATAACACAGGGCCGCCTCTCTCCGTCGACGGTCTGGTACTCCCAGACAATGGTAATTTCGTCGCTTACCTCCACCGTGCCGTACACGGAAAACGCATACTGCATATCAGTGGATGTGATAAAGTATTCCTCCCCGTCCAGCTCGATAGAAGTCGGAGTCATCACGTTTGCGGAGCTGTAATAGATGGCGTCCAGTTCCCCCTTTGCCGCGCCCATGACCGCCTCCCCTTCGGAATTCAGGCTTCCTGCGCTGGAGTATGCATAGACCATCTTTGTAGTTTTATTGTAATAGAGAACCACCGCTTCCCCGGCGGCCGCCTCATCCTCGATCTCGTCCTTGCTGCTGGTTTCTCCGTTCAGGTAATAGCTTGCCTGGTTTGCGGAAAACGGGATGACGGAGTGCACCTTCCCGCCCTTCTTCAGCGCGTACGGACCCTTCAGGTCCTCTTCCAGCTTTGAGAAGGGGTTCAGCTCGCCGTCGTCATTTACCTCATACCCCAGCGCGGCGCCGTAGATAGTGGTGCTGGATTTCTTTTTTGTCTCATTCTCTTTCGTGTTGGTATTCAGGAGATTATAAAACAGATTGACACAGTCAGAAACTGTCAGGATGTCCGTCGAGACTTTCCCGATCTCGTCATTCAGCTTCAGGGAGTTGAACTTCGCCATGCGGTTGTAGGCTGTAGTTCCTGCCAGATCCTCATCGGCATACCCCAGGAGGCGGAGGGAAGCCCTTGCGGCATCAAGGAGCTTTACCGGCTCATCCGGCTTAAAATGTCCCCCCAGGTAGGCTGTCATCCAGCCCTGCTCCGCGGCAACGCGTATATAGGCGCAGTAAGGGTGATCCGCCGGCACATCCGCATAGAGGGGCAGGTTTCCCTCCTCCCCCACACTGTCATGGTAGACAGAAGCCATCACCAGCATGCGGGCAAATTCTCCCCGGCTTACCGGCGCGGATTCCATCGATCCCGTCTCAACAATTCCTGCCGTCACAATCACCTTTTTCCGCATGGAGTAATTATTTGCAGCCATCACTTCCATGGGCATCACAGCGCAGACTGCGGTCACTGCCGCAATACCTCCTGCCGCCAGCCTTCTCTTCGTCATGGGAAACCCCTCTCTTCCGGCCCTGCCGGGCTGTTTTTCAAAGGTATACTGTACCTTTTTAATTATTTAAAACTTTAAAGGTTTTCTGTGACCATCCTGTGAAATGGCGCGGCCAAAAATGTGAAAATCCTGTGAAATCCGAAAAAAAAAGAAGGGAAAGCACCGGAAGAATCCGTTCTTCCTCCCGGTGTCTTTCCCTTCTTTTTTCTGTTCCGTATCATGCAGCAGCAGAAGATGCGCTGATCAGACTCCCGAGTGATCCGCGAATGCCGCGTTCAGGGCACAGATGGCACACTTCTCATGTACGCTGTGCATCGCGCCGCAGACAGGGCACTTCACCATATCTTCCTCGGCCGCGTAGAATTCTACCTTCCGGCACTCGGGGCACTCATAGATATCAACATGGAACCGCTCGGTGATATTGATATTCCCCAGGGGATAAGAACTCTTCTTCAGCAGCATCTCTTTATTGCAATGAGGGCACATCTTTTTCATGATACAATCCTTCTTTCTGTGTTTTTTTTAATTATAGCGCCATTAAACCGAATGTTAAATACACAGTGTTGATTGTAATTATAAGCAAAAACCAATAACTTCTTTATTATCCCTCAAAGGGTTTTACGTCTTTTACAGCTTCCGCGGGGAGTATCCGCTTCTCTTCATGGTCCAGGTCAATCAGCACATACCGGTTATTGCCCATCTGCAGCTCCTTCATATAGGTCAGCTGCCGCAGGCCGTGCCGGGACTGCATTCTCTTCAGCAGGTCCGCGTGGTCCTTCTCCGGCAGGGCATATACCAGGTCCACAGAGGCCTGATCCGCCGCCAGGATATCCGTAGAGGCCACAATGCCGATGTTCGGCGTCACCACCGGTGCTGCCGCCGTCCCCTCGCAGTCGCAGGAGACTGACATATTGCGGAGCACATTGATGAAGGTGACCTTCTTCCCGAAGTGGTCGATGGTGGCCTTCGTGGACTCTGTCATCCTCTCCATAAACTCTTCTTTGTCGATATCCCACTGGTTCGGCTGTCCCGGGGTGGTGTGGATCATGGCCTTGCCGATACGACCGTCCGCCACACCGATGCCGATATTCTTATCGGAGCCGCCGAAGCCGCCCTGCACATGGCCCTTGAAATGGGTCAGCGCCACCAGGGAGTCATAGTTCAGGATATTCTTTCCCACTGACATCTCTGTAAACCACTTGCCGCCCTCCACCGGCAGCATGGCGGTTCCTTCCTCATCCAGGATGTCCACCGGGGCGAAGGTCCATCCGTTGACCTCCAGAGTCTCCCGGTGCTGTTCGGTGGTGTAGCGGTCGCCGTCGTAGTAGGTGTTGGTTTCCACAATCGAAGCGCCCGGAAGCTCCTTCTCCAGCAGTTCCTTCACCCAGGGCCTCGGAATGATATTCGGACCGTTCTTCTCGCCGGTATGAAGCTTTACCGCCACTTTTCCGGATATATTCGCGGAAACCTTCCTGTAGATCTTCCGAAGTCCCTCCGCGGACAGGTCACGGGTGAAATATACGATAGACTCATTGCCGGTACGGTTCTCATAGGGAACATTGCTGTCACCGCCAGTTCCCGGGAGTATCTTTGCTGCTGCCATAGAATTCTGCTCCTTTCTCTTCCTGTGTTCTCACCTGTTCTGCTGTCTGTCCGTCCTACTCTGCGGAGTCCGCCATTTCCTGCACTTCGCGGACCATTGCGTCCACCGCGCGGGCGGAGGTATCCGGATCTGCGGAAACCGCGTAATAGTAAAACTTGATTTTCGGTTCTGTTCCTGAAGGCCGGAGCGCGAACCAGCTTCCGTCCTCAAAAATATATTTCATCACATTGGAGGCCGGGATGTCCTGATACCCGTCAATGTAATCGATGATCTCCTTTACCCGCAGGCTGCCGAACTGCCGCGGCTTCTCCCTGCGGAACATATCCATGATTTTCCCGATGCGCGCCGCGCCGGCCGCGCCTTCCAGCACGACAGAAACCTGTTTCTCCGCGTAATGTCCGTAATTCCGGTACAGCTCTTCCAGCGCGTCCGCAAGGTCCATACCCTTCTTCCTGTAGAATGCGGCCATCTCCGCGATTAACATCGCCGCGCAGATGCCGTCCTTGTCCCGGATATCCGAGCCGGGGGCGCACCCGATGCTCTCCTCGTAGCTGAAGAATATATGATAGCCCTCCGCCTCCAGCCGCGGGATCCGGGCGCAGATATTCTTGAACCCGGTCAGAGCCTCAAATACGTCAATCCCATAGCTTCTGCAGATGGCAGCGCCCATGTCCCCCGTCACGATGGACTTGATCATGGCCTGCTTTCCGGAAAGCTTCCCGGCCTGTTTCATGCTCTCCGCCATGTAGGCGATGAGGAGGGCGCCGGTCTGGTTGCCGTTAAGCCACCGGAAGCCTCCCTTTTTATCCGCGATCTCCACCGCCATCCTGTCGCTGTCCGGATCCGTCGCGATAAGCACCTCTGCGCCGCAGGACCTGCCCAGCTTCTCCGCCAGGGCAAATGCCTTCGGATCCTCGGGGTTGGGATACCCCACCGTGGCAAACTCAGGATCCGGTTCCGACTGCTCCGGCACAACACGGAATGCGGAAAAGCCGCGTTCTCTCATCAGCCGTGTGACCGGAACAAAACCCGCCCCGTTCAGCGGCGTATACACGATCGGCACGGTGAGATCCAGCTCTTCGTCCGGCCGCATGGACAGGGAACTCACATACTCCAGGTAGGCATCGTCCATGTCCGCGTCCAACATGCAGCAGAGGCCCTCTTCCACCGCCTCCGCCAGGGGCATCCTGGGGAATTCGTCAAACAGGTCATGGGCTTTGATTTTCGCGAGCATGCCGTCGGAGACGCTGCCGGATATCTGGGCGCCGTCCTCCCAGTAAACCTTATACCCGTTGTACTCCTTCGGATTGTGGCTTGCCGTCATGTTGATGCCGGACACAGCCCCCAGCCGCCGGATGGCAAAGGACATCTCCGGGGTCGGCCGCATGTCAGGAAACAGCCAGACGCGGATGCCGCTGCCGGCCAGGATCTCCGCCGCCAGCTCTGAAAACTCGCGGGAATGGTACCTGCAGTCGTAGGCGATCACAACCCCGCGCCCCGTATCCAGCCCGGATTCCAGGATATATTCCGCTATGCCCCGGGTTGCCCTGCCAACGGTCAGTACATTCATCCGGTTGGTCCCGGCCCCGCAGATGCCGCGGAGCCCCGCTGTCCCGAACTCAATATCACGGTAAAAGCTGTCCTCTATGGCCCGGTCATCGCCCGCCATCTGTTCCAGCTCCCGGCGCAGGGGATCCTCCTCCGCCAGTCTCTCCATCCATATCCGGAAACGTTCCTTCGCATTCATTCTGTCAGACCTCCGTCCGAACCCCGGGAAGCGTCCCGCAGGGGTTTTACCTGGTTTTCCCGATTCTCTCAAGTCTTCCGAAAAACTCATCGTGCGCGGCCTTGTACTCCGCGTTGAAATTCTCATCATTTCCCGAATGCAGCGCCGTGAAGTAGTAATGGGACGTGTTGGCCAGCTCCGGGTGCACCCGGATGACCGTCGCCTCGCCGACGTTGCAGCAGATATCCGCAATCCTCTTTACGTCCGTCAGGATATTCATGAAATTGACATCCGCGTATACGCTGCACTCCCCGGTGCCCATGCGGTGGAGGTGGTTCTTCTTCAGGCGGCTTACCATGTCTCCCACCACCTCTTCCAGGGGCTCGATATGGTACGCCGACTCCACATCCCGCTTCGCAAAGGCGGTATCCGTATAATCAAGGATGCGGTTCGTCAGGTCTTCGAGGATCTGCAGCTCTTCCTGGGCCGTATAGGAGAATTTCGAGCCCTTGGACACCATATCCTCCATGGCGCCGGCGATATGGACCGCCTGGTCCCCCAGACGCTCAAATTCGGAGATTACCTTATAATACTGGTCCAGGATGGAGGTATGGTATTCCTCCTTCAGATGGGGCGTCAGCTGGACAATGTACTTGCTGATGGCATCCGTCATCTCATCGATATAATCCTCTTCCTGCTTGATGGCAGCCAGCTTTTCCCAGGTGAAATCCTCCAGGAGCAGGAACGCCTCCGCCAGGTTTTCCCGGGAAGCCTTGAACATGGTGAGCAGCACCGAATAGCAGCTCTGCAGGGCCAGCGCCGGTGTGTCGAAGAAGGCCGGGCTGAGGGCGTCCAGCCTCTCTTTGTATCTGTTCTGCGGCACCTCTTCGTCCTTTATAACTTTCCGGCTCACGGACTCGAAAACCCGCAGCATTGGGAACAGCAGGACGGCGCACGCGAGGTTGAACACCGTGTTGGTATTCGCGATAATTCCGGAATCCACCGTCTTGTCCCACAGCCAGTCCAGCATTCCCAGGGAATGCACGATATTGACAACCACCAGCACCAGGGTGGTCTTGCCCAGGTTGAACATAATGTTGATCAGGCCGACCCGCCGGGGATCCGCTTTCGCGCCGATGGAGCACACGATGGCTGTCGTCACGCAGTCACCCAGGTATACGCCCACGATCACCGCGTAGACCGCCTTGAAGGACAGCAGCCCGGACGTGGAAAACGCCTGCAGGATACCGATGGTCGCGGAGGAACTCTGCAGCACAAAGGCGATTCCCGCGCCGGTTAAGTACCCGATGAACGGATTGGATCCCAGCTTGCTGAACAGGGACTCGAAGACCCCCGTCTCCGCCAGGGATGAAACTGCGCTGGTCATGTTCAGCAGTCCCGAAAACAGGATTCCGAAGCCGATGGCGATATTTCCCACGGACTTGGAATTCTTGAAATTGCAGCCCATGATGATAATAATACCGATAATCAGGGCTATGGGGGCCAGGGAGGAGGGCTTGAACAGCTGCAGGATGGACCCCGAGGCCGAATCCAGGTCGAGAAGCCGGATAATCTGGCCGGTCACGGTTGTACCGACATTCGCCCCGACAATGATGCCCAGGGACTGCCTCAGGCTCAGCACGCCGGCCCCGACCAGACCGGAAGTGATCACGATGGTCGCCGTCGAGGACTGGATGATCGCCGTGATACAGAGACCCAGCAGGAACGCCTTCACCGGGTTGTTGGTCACCTTCTCCATGGCGACCTTCAGGGCCCCGGAGGAACTCTCCTTCAGGCCATCCCCCATCAGCCGCATTCCGTAGAGGAACATGGCCAGGCCGCCGAACATTGTCAGCAGATTGAATATATTCATGATAGTTAAACTCCTGTAGTCAAAAGATCAGAATAGGGATTTTATGAGTATTTTCATCAGGTCAACAAATTACCCCATATTAAAATTCATTATAGCACAAAAAGAAGCACTGTACCACTATTGATACAGTGCGGGTCTTTG
>ONXW01000353.1 GCA_900321915.1 uncultured Eubacteriales bacterium | reverse complement strand
TCCTGCGCAACTGGGTACTCTGCCTGCCCATCGGCATCGCCCTGATGGTCGGCACCCTGCTGGTCCTGAAGAACATGGACGGCAAAAAGGCTGCATAAACAGTCAGAAAAACCTTTATAATGCAACGGACCGCCGCACGAAAGTGTGGCGGTTTTTTTGTGCGATAAGGCCGAAAATACCCTATTTTTCAAGGCACAAAAAATGTGGTTCAGACGCGATTTTTCGCAGTTGATTCGGGAACGGTTGTCCAAATGATTAAAAATTTATAAATTTAATATGTAGATTATTAATATTGTTTTTTAGAGGAGGAACAGGGATGAGGAAATTGTTGAGAGGGGTATTATCCTGTATTCTCGCGGTATCCGTGCTGGCGATGACCGGCTGCGGAGGCAGTGCTTCATCATCGGAGACGGATCCGAAGAAGGTTTCGAAGCTCGGCATTGACCGGGGCCAGGAGTTCATCACGGTGGCAACAGGGCCTACCAGCGGTATTTACTATCCGATCGGCGGCGCATTTGCCAATGTCCTGAACAGCTGCGGCTATAAGACATCTGCCCAGGCAACCGGAGCTTCCGTGGAAAACATTAACCTGGTAACCCATGATGACGCGGAGCTCGCCATCTCCATGCAGGACTCCGTAGTGCAGGCCTATGAAGGCTTCGGTGCGTTCAGCGAGCCCATGGAAAGCCTGCGCGCTGTGATGCGCCTGTGGCCGAACTACGTGCAGCTGGTGACCGTCAAGAGTACCGGCATCAAAAGCGTGGAAGACCTGCGCGGCAAGAGAGTCGGCGTAGGTGCGCCGAACTCCGGCGTAGAACTGAATGCCCGTATGATTTTTGACGCCTACGGCATGTCCTACAGCGACGCAAAGGTAGATTATCTTTCCTACGGCGAAGCGATAGACCAGATGAAGAACGGCCAGTGCGATGCGGCATTTGTTACTTCCGGTCTTCCCAATTCCACCGTGTCCGAGCTGGCATTCAGCTACGATATGGTCATTGTGCCCATCGACGGCGAGGGACGGGACAGACTGATTGAAAAGTATCCTTTCTTTGCGGCCAGCACGATTCCGGCAGATACCTACAATAATGAAGAAGATGTGGAGAGTGTTTTCGTCTACAATATCCTTCTGGCCAGCAGCGAGCTGTCTGAGGACATGGTATACGATATGATGGACTGCATTTTCGATAATATCGACACCATCAAAGCATCCCACAATACTGCAGACAAGAACATCGACATTACGTTCGGTGTGAATGACATCAAGATTCCGCTCCATGACGGCGCGGCAAAATGGTGGCAGGATCACGGATATGAGACGCCGATGAATCCATGAAGGGACCGCAGGCTTGTGGCCGCTGACCAGGAAACCGGTGAGGTTTACGCAGAGGCGGTGATTCACACGGGCGATACGGTGGAGTTTGACTGGATCCATTCCTTTGAACACATCCCCTGGAATGAGTATTATTCGGTGCAGCCGGACGGGACCTTCGTCCTGGACACCATCTCGGTGGCCGGATTCGGTGCCGGAATTCCTGCGGAGATGGACGTGGATTACCGTTATGAGGATGGACTCATCTATATGGACAATATCGGCAGTACCTTTGAGCGGTTTAACTTTTTCAATTCCAACACGGCGCTGGACGTGATACAGATTAACGACCGGGATTTCATCCGGGGAGAAGAGATGCCTCATCACGCGAAAGTGACTGTGTATATCGAATCATTAAAGTAGGAGGAGAAAGACTTGAGTAGTGAAATGAATGTCAATACAAGCCCTGCGGATGTCCCGGCGGAAATGACCGAGGAAGAAAAGCAGCAGCTTCTGGAAAAGTTTGATAAAGAGTCAAAAACGAGGACATTTGTCTCGAAACATATGGACCTGGGATTCAAGATCTTCTGTATTCTGGTCACTGTATATCATCTGGTGTTTGCGGCAGGCATCTTTACACCCGAAACCCTGCGTCACCGCGCCATCCATGTGGCGATGATGCTGGTGCTGTCCTTCGCGATGTACCCGGCCACAAAGAAATCAAGCCGGAAAACCATCGCCTGGTATGACTGGATCCTGATGGCGCTTTCTGTCGTCACCGCAGCTTACATGTATATCAACTACAATGACATTGTAAACCGGGCAGGTCTTGTGAACCGGGGAGATGTCATCATGGGCGCGATCCTGACAGTGCTGGTGCTGGAGGCCACCCGCCGCGTATGCGGTCTGGCACTTCCCATCCTCAGCCTGATTTTTATCTTCTATGCGCTGATGGGACGCCGCGCCGGCCTGATTCCGGTAAATATTCCCGGCATTTTCCTGCACAGAGGATATACGCTCAGCAAGGTATTCAGCAACTTCTATACAAATACCGAGGGTATCTTCGGTTCCTCCGTCAATGTCGCATCCACGTATATTTTCCTGTTCATCTGCTTCGGTGAGTTCATGAACAAGTGCGGCATGGGTAAGTTTTTCAATGATATCGCCATGGCCCTGGCGGGCTGGTCCAAGGGCGGCCCGGCGAAGGTTGCCATTATTGCGGCAGGTCTTCTCGGCATGATCAACGGCGCGGCTGTCGCAGTCGTCGTGACGACGGGCGCATTTACCATTCCGCTGATGCGGAAATCCGGATATGACCGTGAATTCTCCGGCGCCATCGTCGCCACCGGTTCTGTCGGCGGACAGCTGATGCCGCCGGTTATGGGTGCCGCGGCCTTTATTATGGCTGAAACCCTGGGCATCAAGTATTCCACGCTGCTGATCTCTGCCATTATCCCGGCGATCATTTATTACATGGGCATTCTGTTCCAGATTCAGATGCGTGCGGATAAGCTGCATATGGAGCCTACCCCGAGAGCAGATCTTCCGAAGGTCGGAGATGTCATGAAGGAATACGGCCATCTGGCAATCCCGATTGTGTTCCTTGTGTATATGCTCTTCTTCTCCGGTAAGACCGTCATTATGGCGGCGTTCTATTCCATCATCTGCACCATCGTTGTTGCGCAGATCAAGAAGAATACCCGCATGAGCGTGGAAGATATCGTGAATGCCCTGATTGGCAGCGCGAAATCCACAGTTTCCGTAGCCATTGCCTGCGCCTGCGTCGGCTGTATCGTCGGTGTGTGCTCTGTTACCGGATTTGCTCTGAACCTTGCCGCAACCATCGTGAAGATCGGCGGCCAGAGCCTTCTGTTCACCCTGGTGTTCTCTATGGTCACCTGTATGATCCTGGGTATGGGTCTTCCGAGCATTCCGTCCTACATCATCACTTCGACGGTCGCTGCTCCGGCCCTGGTTACCCTGGGCATTCCGCCGATTGCGGCGCACATGTTCTGCTTCTACTTCGCCATGTTCGCAAACCTGACACCGCCGG
>ONXW01000331.1 GCA_900321915.1 uncultured Eubacteriales bacterium | reverse complement strand
GTCCGCCCTGGATGTCTCCATCCAGAACCAGGTCCTGAACCTGCTGAACCGGCTGAAGAAGGAGCGGGGGCTCACCTACCTCTTTATCAGCCATGACCTGTCTGTGGTCCGGCATATTTCCGACCGGGTATGCGTCATGTTCCTGGGACGGGTTTTTGAGGTGGGACGGACCGAGGAACTGTTTTCTTCCCCGCTGCATCCCTATACACGGTTTCTCCTGAATGCCATCCCCCTGCCGGACCCGCACCTGCGGGAGGAGGACCGGGAGATTCTTCCCGGGGAGCCGCCGAGCCCGGTAAATCCGCCCTCCGGCTGCTGTTTCCGGGAGAGATGCCCCTATGCGTCGGAGAAATGCAGCCGGGAGGAGCCGGCGCTCAGGACGGTGGGGGACAGGGAGGTGGCCTGCCACTACCCGGGCGTATTTTCGAAGGAAAATGAATGAATTTTAGACGATAACTGTGCCTGAAAAGGAGATTGTGATGCGACGGCTTGAGAAAAAGGACTCCATGAACAAGAGAATCGATGTGGTTCTGCGGAAGTTCCGGTCCAGGATGAATTCCTATCCCCCGGGCATGTGTCCCCTGTCCCTGTACCGCTCCCTCCTGCAGATTTCCATCAACCAGTCCTGCGGCAAGTGCGTGCCCTGCCGGGAAGGGCTTCCGCGGGTGGAGCGCCTTCTGCAGGATATCCTCCGGGGGGACGCCTCCATGGAAACCCTGCAGGATATGGAGAAGCTGTGCGTGATGATAGAGAACAGCTCGGACTGCGCGGTGGGCGTCACCGCGGCGAACCTGATGCTGGAGAGCCTTGAGGAATTCGCGGACGAGTATGAGAGCCACATCCTGAACCGCCGCTGCGTGGAAAACCTGGTCCAGACCGTGCCCTGCGTCACACTCTGTCCGGCCCACGTGGATGTGCCCGGGTACATTGCCCTGATCAGGGCGGGGGACTACGCCGGGGCCATCCGGAAAATCCGGGAGCAGAATCCGTTTCCCACCGCCTGCGCCATGGTCTGCGAGCACCCCTGCGAGCGGAAGTGCAGGCGGGCCCTTATCGACCACCCCATCAATATCCGGGGCCTGAAGAAATACGCGGCGGACCAGGTGGATGCGGACAGGGTGGAAACGCCCGCGCCGAATGTCTCCACGGGAAAGCGCATAGCCATCATCGGAGGCGGGCCCTCCGGGCTTACGGCCGCCTATTTCCTGGCGCTCATGGGCCATAAGGCCGTTGTTTTCGAGGAGCACGAAAAGCTGGGCGGCATGCTCCGCTACGGCATCCCCGAATACCGGCTGCCGAAGGAAAAGCTGGACAGGGATATCCGGGCCATCCTCGCCGCCGGGGACATCGAGGTGCACACCGGCTGCGCCGTGGGACGGGACATTTCCTTTGAAGAACTCCGGAGAGATTACGACGCCGTCTACCTGGGCCTGGGGGCCCAGCTGGGCAACCGTATGCCTGTGGAAAATGCGGACGCCGGGAATGTTATCCCGGCCGCGGATTTTCTCCAGCTTGCCGCAGCAGGACATCCCATGGACCTGGAGGGAAAGCGCGTGGTGGTCATCGGCGGCGGAAATGTGGCGATGGACGCGGCGCGCACCGCGGTGCGCCTGAAGGCGAAGACCGTGCACGTATTTACCCGGAAGGAAGACGATATGACCGCGCTTAAGGACGAGGTCACCGGCGCGATGCAGGAGGGAGTCCGGTTCCGGACCTTCCTGAGCTTCCTGCACATCGAGACCTATAAGGACAGGGACGAGGTGAGCGCCGTCTGGCTGCAGCCCCAGATTGTGGGGGAGTATGACCGCTTCGGCCTGCAGACGACGGAGCACTCCAGCGAGTATCCCTACCGGTTCCCCTGCGACGCGGTGATCCTGGGCGTCGGCCAGAGGAGCAATACCGAACCCGTCGAGAAGGCGGGCGTGCCCGCGGAGAGGAACAGGATTCTGGCGGATGAGGCCTGCATGGTGGAAGGACTCCCCGGGGTCTTCTCCGGCGGGGACTGCGTGACCGGGCCGTCCACGGCCATCAACGCCATCGCTGCCGGCCAGGTGGCAGCCTTTAATATCGACGAGTATCTGGGATACCACCACAAGCTGCCGGGCGCCGTGCCGGTGCCGGAGGCGGAGCCCAATCCCTGTATCCCCACGGGAAGGGCCAACATCCGGACGGAGGATCCCTTCCGCCGGAGAGAGGGCTTTACGGAGGTGGAACTGGGAATGACGCCGGAGGAGGCGGAGCGCGAGTCGGGACGGTGCCTCAGGTGTGATTTCTTCGGATGCGGTTCCCTGGAGGGAGGTTCGGGAAGATGATTAAGATATTCATTGACGGGAAAGAGATAACCGCGCAGGAAAACCGGACCATCCTGGAGATCGCCAGGGAGAACGGGATTGAGATCCCCACCCTCTGTTACCTGAAGGATGTCAACGAGATCGGTTCCTGCCGCCTGTGCATGGTGGAAATCGAGGGAAAGAATACGCTGTTTGCCGCCTGCCGGACCGTGGTCCGGGAGGGGATGCGGATTCGGACAGAGTCGGAGAGGCTGACGGAACACCGCGTGCAGATGCTCCGGCTGATCCTGGCCAATCACCGGCTGGACTGCATGAGCTGTCCCAAAAACGGGTTCTGCAAGCTGCAGACGCTGTGCAATGACTATGGCGTGGAGCACGCGGACTTTGAGGGATCCCGTGCGGAGATTGAGTGCAGGCTCCCGATCCTTAACGATAATCCCTATCTCTCTTACGACCCGGGCAAGTGCATTCACTGCTTCCGCTGCATCAGCGCCTGTCACCGGCTGGCAGGGAACGGGACCCTCGTAAACGGCAGGACCGGCACCTTCCACATCGTGGACGCCCCCTTCGGCAGCGGCTGGAAGGAGAGCGGCTGCGAGAGCTGCGGCAACTGCGCCTCCGCCTGCCCCACCGGCGCCATGACCATGAAACGCCGGGAAAACTACCGGGAATGGGAGGTCAGGAAGGTGCGGACCACCTGTCCCCACTGCGCTACCGGCTGCCAGATGGACCTGGTCATAAAAAAAGGCAGGATTGTCGGGGCGGAAGCGGCGAACGGGCCCTCCAACCACGGTCGGCTCTGCGTCAAGGGGCGGTTCGGGAGCTTTGATTTCGTGCATTCGCCGGACCGTCTGACCACTCCTATGATAAAAGACCGGAAAACAGGGGAATTCTCCCCCGCGACGTGGGAGGAGGCCATCCGGTATACGGCGGACCGCTTCATGGAGCTGAAGGAAAAGTACGGCGGGGATTCCCTGGCGGGATTTGCCTGTTCCAGGTCCGCCAACGAGGATATCTATATGGTCCAGAAGATGGTGCGGACCTGCTTCGGCACTAACAATACGGACAACTGCGCGAGAGTCTGCCATTCCGCCAGCGTGGCGGGACTGGCCAGGACCCTGGGTTCCGGCGCCATGACCAACCCCATCTATGACATCACCCACGATGTGGACTGCATCCTCCTGGTGGGTTCCAACCCCGAGGAGGCCCATCCGGTGGTGGGCATGCAGATCAGGGAGGCGGTATCCCGCGGGACGCGGCTGAGTGTCGTCGACCCCAGGGACATTTCCCTGACAAAATGCGCGGACATCCACCTGAAGAT
>ONXW01000330.1 GCA_900321915.1 uncultured Eubacteriales bacterium | reverse complement strand
TGAAGACCTGAAGAACGCCGTATTCAAGGTGGCGAACCCCGAGGTCGTCGATATGTTTATGGCTGCTTCCGGCGATAGTTCCTTCAGTTTCGAGGAAGAACTGGACAGGCAGCTGAAGGAAACAGCCGCCGACATCCGGGATAATGCGGAAGAGGCAGGGAAAGACCTGGAAGAGAGCGAATTTGTATGGACTCTCTCCGTTGCTGACAATGCCGCGAAGGAGATCCGCCTCTCCAACAAGAACGGCACCCTTATCGTCTTCGAGTTCGACGGCGACAAAGAGAAGGAATTCAGCACGGCGATCTATACGGAATCCTCCGACGGCATCGACACGGTCGGACACTACACAAAGGACGGGTCCGTCTACAAGGGCGAAACCACCAGCAAGACTTCCGAGGGCGACATGAAGGTCACCTTTGAATATGACAAGGATAAAAAGTCCGTCTTCGGTATGAACTACGGAACCTACGACATCAATATGGACGCCCTTATGGGAAGCACGGTATCGGTTGAAGTCTCCGAATCGGAGAACGGCGGCGTGGATCACATCTTCCGCATGGACAACCTGTCAGGCATTTCGGAAGGTTATGTCAACAGCGGCAGCCTTACGCTGAACGCGACGGATTCTTCCACGGCCAAAGAGCCGGCTTCTTCCGTGAGGACCCAGGATATTACGGACTGGAGTCCCTCCCAGCTGGAGCAGCTGTTCGAGAAGATGGGACAGTCAATGGAATATAATGTACTGCCGAACATCACATCGGCAATCGGCTTCTGATGGCGGCAGATACTGTCGTCCTGAAGAATGCGGTAAAGCGTTACCGGAACCGTGCGGGAGGCGGGATCGTACTGGGTCCCGTCTCCCTGGCGGTAAGGCCCGGCGAGGTGCTCGGGCTGCGCGGGGAAAACGGCGCGGGAAAGAGCACACTGATGGGGATTCTTTCCGGGAGCTTTGCGCCGGACGAGGGCGAATGCCTTTATGGAGAGGGCGTCCCGGGGCACATCGGTTATGTGCCCCAGGAGCTCTCTCTTTATGAGGATATGACAGGGCTGGAAAACCTCAGGTTCTGGGGGATGGCAGCCGGGCTTTCCGGGAAGATGATTCCGGTGAGGAGCAGCTGGCTGCTCTCCAGGTTTGCCCTGGAGGAGAAAGCGAAGGAACCTGTCCGGAGCTATTCCGGCGGCATGAAGCGCAGGCTCCACATGGCCTCCGCGCTGATGCTTACGCCCCGCCTGCTTCTTCTGGACGAGCCGACCGTAGGCGCGGATACGGCGTCCGTGGAAATCATTCTCAAAACTGCCCGCCATATCGCGGACATGGGCAACTCAGTTGTGATCATCAGTCACCAGCCCGGAGAGCTGGAAATGATCTCTGACAGGATCCTTATCCTCTCCGCGGGAAAAATCAGGGGGACTATCTGATGGCAGGATTTCGTGCAGCGGTCTACAAGGACTGGAAACTGTTTCTGAAAAACGCAGGACTGCTGACGCTGGTCCTGCCGTTTGTGCTTCTTATCCTTATGCGCATCGGCATGAGCGACCTGTCCTCCGCCCAGTATATCCGCCCCTTTACCATCGCCGTCAGGGATGACGACGGGACTGTCATGTCCAGGTCCCTGATTGAGCAGATGAAGCGGGTGGAATTCTTTGACGATGTCATGGTGCTCACCGATGATGACAGTGACGACCGGGCGCTGTCGGAGGGGGCGGCCGCCGTATTCACCATCCCGGAAGACTTTTTTTATGACGCCTATACCATGGAACAGCAGCCGGTGCGCGTGGTCCTGAGCAGCAGCCGGAAGCCGGAGGCGGCGGTATTCCGGATGATTTTCACTTCCGTCATGGACATTATGAGGGAAGAGCAGGCTGTACAGACAGCAGTGTACGGTTTCTGCTTCCCACAGCCGGATGAGAATGTGATAAACCGGATGCACGCGGACGGTTCCGCCCGCCTTCTGGAAAATGCCCTCAGGCGGAACAATGCCTTTGCGAGGAATACTTCCCAGACAGATATTGCGGGCGCGCTTCTCAGGAGAATCGCGGCGGCGGCATTTGCCTTTCTCGCCGTATTCCAGACCGGCGCCGTATTCCGCAGCATCCCGGAGGAACAGCGTCTCGGGATCCGCAGCCGGTTCTTCGCGGTCGGCGGCGGGAGGGCGGCCTTTTTCTTTTCGCGGATCCTCCTGCTGGGAGTGATTCTCGCGCCGGCCTATCTCGCCATGTGGCTTATCCTGTACACGGGAGGGGCCATCGCTCCCGGGAGCGCGGCGCGCTACGCCGTATTCTGCATCCTGCTGACGGCGGGCGTCTGCGGCATGACCATGGGATTCCTGAACCTTTCGGAGGACGGCTCGGCTGCCGCACGGAGCGGAAGCTGGTACCTCCTGTTCTCCCTGATGCTGGGCGGGACACTGATACCTTCCTCCTCCCTGCCGGCGTTTCTGCACAGCGGGGTGCGCTTCATGCCTTCGGGATGTACCATGTATGTGCTGGCGGGACTGGCCAGGGGCCTGGACGTCCCAGGGATACTCCGGGTGATGGGGCCTTTCCTCCTGCTGAGCGCTGTGTTTTATCTCATGACGGTCCTGGTGAGCCTTTTCAGGCGCGGAAGAAGCAGGGCAGGCGCGGGAAGGGCTGCGGGGCATGCCCCGGGAACATTTTCCGGCGCGGAGAAAGAGTCATTCTTCCTGTCCAGGTTCTTCGGCATGGCCGGGATGAAATACCGGAAAATGACAGGCGGAATTCCGGGGCTCCTGGGACTCGCCGTTATTTCCCTCTGTGCCGGGGCCTGCGTGCGCGGTGCTTTCTCCGGGGCGGGAGAGACGGTCCGCATCGCGGTGACGGAGGAAGAGGAGAGCCCGGAAGCGGAGAATTTCATTGCGCTCCTGAACGGCATGGGGAATATTGAAGTGATCCGGGAGAGCGCGCAGGAATCTTCCCTTCGGCTTCTGGACGGAACTGTGGAGGGCATTCTCACTATCCGGGACGGATTCTCGGACTATATCGCCGGAACCGGCGCTGCCGTTGCCGGAAAGAACGGGGAAGAGCTCCATGTGCTGGCTTACGAGAGCGCGGCAGCTTCCTTCTCCGCGCAGGGTATGCGGGAGATTGCCTCCGGGCAGACCATGGTGCTGCGGATCCGGAACACCTCGGACGAATGGGCTGAGGAACTTCTGGGACGCAGTCTTTCCACCGGGGAGAGGGAAGAGCTGGAACGGCGCGTACGCAGCAAAGAGCGGAAAATGGTGGAAGATTCCGTCTACTATGAGATATCCTGGTCGGAAGGAGCCGCGGCGGCGGATCCGTTCGTGCCGCAGCCGGAAGCCTTTGCCGCGCTGGCGGTGCTCTTTGCGGTCCTGTCCTCCTCTGTGTGGTGCGGGAAGACCGACAACCGCAGCGCGGAGAAGCGCCTCATGTCCTTTAAGGGCGGGGTGGCGCTTTCCTACGGGACGGATTTCTGGGCCCTGATTCTGGTGGGATTTACGGCGCTCGCGGCGTTCGGCATTCCCTGGATTGTGAAGGGAAATGTGCCGGATATTCCTTCCTGCCTGGCGGGGGCCGCGTACCTGGCGGTGACGTCGCTCCTGGCGCTGTTTTTCGTGCGGCGGTTCGGGCAGGGAGGCGGAACGGACGCGGTGACGTCGTTCCTTGCGCTCTCCCTGTGCATCCTGGGCGGGTGCTTCCTGGACCTCAGGGATACCGTTCCCGTCATGCGGACGGTTTCAACCCTGCTTCCCCCGGGACTCCTCCTGTACAGGGGTCATGCGGCGCTGCCGCCGGCTATTGTGACGGCGGTGCTCCTCATTGCGGGGGCCGCGCCCGGCCGAATCCATCTGCATCATTGATTATTGGCCGAAAAAGCTATATACTTGATCCGATCTTTGTGATCAGGACAATTCCGAGGTGACATCAATATGGCAGTAAGAGATACTATTTTCGCCCTGTTTATCGGCTTTGCCGTGACAGCGGGGCTGTGTCCGTACGCGATCCCGTTCCTGCACAGGCTGAAGTTCGGACAGCAGGTGAGAGATGACGGACCCCAGTCCCACCTGAAGAAGCAGGGGACCCCCACCATGGGGGGCATCATGATTCTCGCGGGAATCCTGGTTTCCACCCTG
>ONXW01000206.1 GCA_900321915.1 uncultured Eubacteriales bacterium | reverse complement strand
GGCGGCGGCCTTACCGGAAACGACACCTTCGCTTCCCCGCTGTTCGAGTGCGACAACTTCCTTGTTTCCCCGCACCTTGGCGCACAGTCCGTTGACGCTTCCCGCGACATCGGTATCTACATCACAGCAAAGGTAAGAGAGGCCCTGAATCTTCAGTAACCTCCCCGAAGCAGTTTAATACAGAATCATGAAAGAGGCTTCCGCATCAGTTCCGGTGCGGAAGCCTCTTTTATGCCGTTATGGCCTGTCCTGTTTTTTCAGGCTAAATCACGGAAATACCGTACGCATTGACCAGCGCGTCGATCTTCTCACCGCGCTTGCACATCTCGCAGTTGTGATAATCGTAATACTCGTAATCCGGCACGTCTTTCTTTCCGTAAACCGCGCTGACGCGGACGCCGTTTACTTCCTCGACGGTGCTGAAGATGGCGGAGATTCCCGTGATGGTCCCGCCGTAGTAATTAATGGATTCCATCGCCTTGTTCAGGGATTTTCCGGTTACGACGGTGCCCATCAGGATCATGACGTTCTTGCCGGCAATCATGGGCTTGATATTGTCACGGAAGATAATCTGGCTGTTGCTGTTGAACTCCGGGCGCACCACGTAGATTGTCTTATGCGCGTTGGTGTTCAGGTATCCTCCCTTGGACAGTTCTTCCGAGAGGAAAGCGCCGACGACCTCTGTTCCTTCCATGCAGACAATGGTATCGACGACTGTGGTGAAGAGATACATCCGCACCAGCGCGCTGGCGATATCCTGTGCCTCACTCGCCCTCGCCTTTATGGTGGTAAGGTCGATATAATAGTTGGTATGGGAATGGCTTGTGGCAAAGTGCCCGCCCTGAATCTTCAGGGGCGCTTTTACGCCTATTGTCTCGACTTTTCTGTAGGTTGCATCCATAAAAGACCCTCCTCTCCTTTCAATACGGCAGTTCGGTGATATATAGAATTATAGCATATTTCCCCTGAATTTTCCAATTATGTTGAAAAAAAGAGGGATTTCCGCAATGAATTTGCAGAAATCCCTCTAATCGTATGCAGTTTATCCCAGCACCTGAATCAGGATCCCCCCGAGCGTCAGCATCAGGGCCCCGCAGGAGCGAAGCACGATCTGGGCGAAGGGGAGGAGTTCCATCCGCTCCGCGCTGCTGAGCACAGCCACGTTGCCGGACCCGCCCATATTGGTGGTGCACATCCCGGCCGCGATGGCGGATTCTATGGGATAAAACCCCATGAATTTCGAGCCGATAAAGCCGGCCGTCAGGGTGATGGCCAGCACGCCTGCCGTCACGGTGACAAGATACATGGGCGTCAGGTTGTGCAGAATGGTATTCAGGTCGATCAGCGTCATCCCGATGCCGGTGAGCGCCGCGGCCGTCATGCTGTGAATGGCGAAATACCCCCACTCCCTCGCGGCGTCTTCCAGCGCTTCGCTGAGAATCCCCGCGCTTTTTACCGCCACCACGAGGACGATCATCCAGGCATAGGTGGGGATGACGCGGACAAAATGATGGCAGAGGGCGCTCACGGAGTAAAATGCCATCGTCATGATGAGGCCTGTCCCGAGACTCGCGAAGGTCGGCTTCATGGGCGGCCGTTCCGGCACGGGTTTCCCGTCATTGACCAGCCTCCCGCCGCCGGAGAGGGAAGGCGACTTTTTGCCGAGGGCATTTGCCAGGGCGCCGAAAATAATGGCCATGATATTGCCCAGGACCGTCGCCGGGGCAATCTTTGTGAGTACAGCTCCCGCGTCCGCCCCCAGCGCCTGCGCGTACATGGCGGAGAGCGGTACGGCTCCCGCGGTCATGCCGCCGCTGGTCATGGGGATCGCGATATAGAGAATGCCCTCCGTGAAGGTGTTCCCGCAGGTCATTCCCAAAAGGCCTGTCACCAGGACGCCGGCCGCGATGGAGATAAGCGCCGTGGGCAGTATTTTCACGGAGGCGCGGATCAGCAGGTCCCGGTCAATATTAAAGAGGCTTCCCGTGATCAGGGCCGCTATGTAAAAGACCAGGAAATCCTGTTCATTGACGAAGCCGTCCATGAGCCGGACAGTCTCCTCCGGCAGGATTCCGGAAGCGGTCAGCACGGCACCGCCGAGGATGCAGATGACTGATCCCCCCAGGAAGGTCCGGATGACCGGCACGGTTTTGCCCGCAAAATTGAGCCCTTCTCCCACCACAAGGAGCACCAGGAAACCGCCCACCATGCCCCCGGGGACGCTTCCCGTATACATTGCCGCAAAAGTAAGGGCCAGGATCCCGAGATACAGGGGCAGCGGGAGCCCGGCCACTTCCATCTTCTTATTCATCGCATACCTGTTCCGTCCGGCCTCAGCCGGCAGTATTCTGCGCCTCGGATGCCTTCACCTCGGTGACATCCGCCTGTTCGACGACAAAATCCATCACTTTTCTCAGGCGGGCCGTCTCCTCGAAGTCTTCCTCCGGAACGGAGGTGGCTTCCAGGAGCTCCTCCACGGTCTCATAACCGTACTGTTCGGCGAGGGCTTTCCGGTCATCGTCTGTCAGGACGATGTTCTCCTGTTTCGCGATCTCCAGGAGAACCATCCGGCTCTCCACGGTGTTCTCCGCGCTGTGCCTGAGCTCTTCCTGGAACTCGGCCATGGTCATCCCGGAGTAAGCTGCGTAGGTTTCCATGTCCAGGCCGTAATTCTTTGCCTGCTTGTTCATTTCCACCAGCTGCTTATTGTATTCCGTATCCACATCCGCCTTCGTCAGGACGACGTCGGCATTTTCCAGAAGCTGCTGCAAAAGCTCAGAGTCCCTCGTGCTGTCATAGATGCTCTGCCGGGTTTCCGTAAGATGCGCTTTCACGATGTCCCGGTACTGCTGCGCGTCCGTGACATCCGGCGCGATGGACTTCACAAATTCATCCGTCAGCTTGGGGATCTCCTTCTCCTTGACGGCGTTCAGGGTGACGGTAAATACCACGTCCTTTCCCGCCACATCCTCATGCTGGTAGTTTTCGGGAAATTTCAGGGCGATATCTTTCGTCTCACCCTTTTTCATGCCGGCGACGCCGTCCTCGAAGCCGGCGATGAACGCGCCGCTTCCCAGCTCCAGGTCATACCCTTCCGAGCTTCCGCCCTCGAAGGCCTCCCCGCCTATTTTCCCGACAAAGTCGATATTGACGGTATCTCCCGAAGCCGCGGCCCGGTCCACCTCCGTGAAGGTCGGATGGGCCTTCAGCACCTGCTCTATCTGGCTGTCCACCTCTTCCTCGGTCACCTCGGCCATCACCCTGTTTACGGCGAGGTTTTTGTACTCCCCGAGGGTCACGCTGGCTGTGTCGCCGTAGACGGCAGGCTCCTCGTCTTCTTCGTGTTCTTCTTCTGTGGGAAATGCCGCCGGTTCCGTATCTTCGGCGGAAGCTGTCCCCTCTTCGGCCTGCGCCGCGGTCTCCCCCGGAGTTTCCGCAGGAGCCCCGTTCGCGCAGCCCGCGGCGAAAATGGACGCCGCAAGAAGGGAGGAGGCAAGGAGGGTCTTCAGACTATTCTTAATCATTTTTCACCTGCATTATTCGTAGAAAGCCTTATACGCCCGGTAGGCGCTGTAGACGTCAAATTTGGAGGTTACCTCAAAGGGGGAATGCATGCTCATCACCGGCACGCCGATATCGACGACATTGACGTCCCTGCCGGCAACGTAGAGGGCCACCGTTCCGCCGCCCCCCGCGTCAACCGCGCCGAGCTCACCCGTCTGCCAGCAGACGCCGGCCTTATCCATGATGGAAATGATTTTTCCCATCAGCTCCGCGCTGGCATCGTTGCTTCCGGACTTTCCCCTGGCGCCGGTATATTTCACGATGGCAACGCCCTTTCCGAGGAAGGGGCTGTTGTTCTTCTCAAACGGTTCCGGGAAGGTCGGGTCATAAGCCGCGCTGACATCGGAGGAGAGGCAGATGGAGTTCCGAAGGACCGTCCGGACGTTCGCCCCCTCCGCTTCCGCGAGATCTTCCACATAGTGAAGGAGGAATTCGGAGCTCAGGCCCGTATTTCCGTAGGAGCCGATCTCCTCCTTGTCCGCCAGCACCGTCACAGTGGTGTATTCCGGTTCCCCTGTCTCCAGCTCCGCCATCAGGGCGGTGTAGGCGCACACCCGGTCATCCTGCCCGTAGGCCGCGACCAGGCCCCGGTCAAAGCCGATATCTACGGGCTGCACCGCGGGCACAAACTCTATCTCCGCCCGCAGGAAATCTTTTTCGGTAATGCCGAACTGCTCGTTTAAGAGCTGCAGGGCACGGAGCTTTACAGCTTCCCTGACGCTGCTGTCATCTTCCTCCCCGTCCTCCCGGAAGGGGATGCTGCCGATGATAATATTCAGCTCTTCCGCCCGCAGGCCTTCTTTCAGCTTCCGGTCATCCTGCTTCGCGCTCAGGTGCGGGAGAAGGTCAGAAATGACAAACTGCGGTTCGCCTGCTTTCTCCCCGACGGAAACCTGCACGGTCTCACCGTCTTCCCTGATGATGACGCCGTGCATGGCCAGCGGGATGGTCGCCCACTGGTACTTGCGGATACCGCCGTAATAGTGGGGCTTAAAGTAAGCCAGGCCATCCTTCTCGAAAAGGGGCATGGGCTTGAGATCCAGCCTCGGGGAATCGATGTGGGCGGCATTCATCCGCAGGCCGTCAGAGATCGGCCTTCTGCCGAAGGTAGTCATGATCAGGGCCTTGTCGCGGTTGTTGAAAAAGACCTTGTCGCCGGAACGGTACTTCTTTCCCGGCTCGAAGGGCCGGTAGCCGGCCTCATTAAGAAGCTCCGTCGCCGCGGCGTGAAACTCCCTCTCTGTCTTTGCCTTCGCCAGGAATGCCTTATACCCCTCCGCGAACGCGCAGGCCTTCTCCGTCTCCGCGGCATGGTTTTCCGTAAAGTCACTGTACTCAAATGTCAGCTGCTTCTGCAGTTCTTTCGCCTTCATCTGTCTTACTTCCTTCCTGCGATCAGCCGAACAGCGTCCTGCTGTCCAGCATCAGGGTGAACGGGCCGCTGTTGATGAGCGAAATCTTCATCATAGCGCCGAATTCCCCGTGTTCCACCCGGAAACCGTTCTGCCGGCAGCGCGCCATCGCGTGCTCGTAGAGTTTTTCCGCCCGGTCCGGGGCTCCCGCCTTCACAAAGCTCGGACGGTTTCCCTTGCGGCAGTCCGCATAGAGCGTAAACTGGCTCACCATAAGAATCTCCCCGCCGACATCAGCCAGGGAGAGGTTGGTTTTTCCGTTTTCATCTTCAAATATCCGGAGCTTGCAGATTTTGTCCATCATTTTATCTGTCAGCTCCTCCGTATCCTCATCCTCCACACCCAGGAGAATCAGGAAACCCTTTCCGATAGCGCCGACAGGGCGGTCATCCACTGTGACTTCCGCCCTGTCAACTACCTGTAATACAGTTCTCATGTATAACCCCGATCAGAACTTCAGATCCTTGAAAAGATCACCAAGTGTGGTGGTCAGGGCATCGCTGTTCTGGTATGCCGGGACCTGGTCATCCGGCGCCTCTTCCGGGGCAGTCTCACGCATGCTGAGGCTGAGCTTGCCGTCCTTCTTGTTGATAACCCTCACCGTAACCTTCTGGCCTTCCTTCAGGACAGCGGACGGGTGCGGGATGCGCTTTCTGCTGATCTGGGAAATGTGGACGAGCCCGGACAGTCCGTTGTCCAGTGTGACAAACGCGCCGTAGGGCTTGATGGTCTCAACGGTACCTTCCATCACGGATCCGACCTCGCACTTCGCGATCTTTGCCGCCTTGGCCTCTTTCTCCTTCGCGCGGGCTGCCTCCCTGCCGGAAAGAACCAGGTGCTTCTTCGCCTCATCCGCCTCGATAACGGTGACATCGATGGTCTTGCCGACCCACTCATTCAGGTCTTCCACATAGGTGTTGGAAATGCGGGATGCCGGAATAAAGGCGCGCATGCCCTCCAGCTTCGCGGTGACGCCGCTCTTGACAGCTTCCAGGACGGTGACGGGAACCATGGTGCGCTCGTTCATCATCTCGCGCAGCTTTTCCCATGTCAGCTTGTCGTTCGCCTCCTTGCGGGACAGGACCACATTGCCGCTGCCGTCATCCATCTTGATGACAGTTGCAGTGATCTCGTCGCCGGCGTGGATCTCTTCCTTGAGGTTGAACTCAGGATCATTGCTCAGGTTCTGTTTATCGATAATGCCGCCCACATAGGTTCCGAGGTCTACCATAACCTGGTCCTCGGTCACGCTGACAACACTTCCGGTAACCATATCCCCCACATGCAGACGGCGGAAGGATGCGTCAATCTCCTTCTCGAAATCCGCCATGGATTCCTGTGCTGTTTCCGGGGCTGCCTCTGCGGCCGTGTTCTTCATTTCTTCAGACATAATACTGTTCCTCCTATTTTTAAACATATCTATATTTAAGCACAAACGCGCAAAAAGTCAACCTTACAGCACGTAAAAAAAGGCTGCCGCATCACTGCGGCAGCCCCATTGGAATATTGCTTATTGAAATTTCAGGCGGTAAGCCGGCCGATTATGACCATGCAATACCCTGGCCCATCATAGCGTCAGCAATCTTCTGGAATGCAACGATGTTAGCACCGGCAACCAGGTTGTAGCCAAGACCATATCTCTCAGCTGCAGCTGCGGAACCATCGTGGATACCCTTCATGATCTGGTGAAGCTTAGCATCAACTTCCTCAGCGCTCCAGAACAGTCTCTCGGAGTTCTGGGACATCTCAAGAGCAGATACGGATACGCCGCCGGCGTTAACAGCCTTGGACGGAGCAACGATCATGTTCTTCTGGGACATCAGATAAGCAAGAGCGTCGTTGGTTGTCGGCATGTTAGCAACTTCGATGTAGTACTTGATACCGTTGTCGACAATCTTCTTAGCCTCTTCCATGTTGACATCGTTCTGGGTTGCGCACGGCATAACGATATCGACATCCTTCTGGCCCCACGGCTTCTGGCCTGCGAAGAACTGTACGCCGAACTTGTCAGCATAATCCTGAACCTTGTTGCGGCCGGAAGCTCTCATCTCAAGCAGGTAGTCAATCTTCTCCTGGGTAACAATGCCTTCCGGATCGTAGATGTAGCCATCCGGACCGGACAGGGTAACAGCCTTGGCACCGAGCTCAGCAAGCTTGGTAGCTACGCCCCATGCAACGTTTCCGAAACCAGCCAGAGCAACTCTCTTGCCCTTCATGGTGTCGTTCTCGTGTGCAAGTACGGACTCAAGATAGTAAACAGCACCGAAACCGGTTGCTTCCGGACGAAGGATAGATCCGCCGAACGGCATTGCCTTACCGGAAAGAGCACCGTTAGCATAGGTACCGGTCAGTCTTCTCCAAGCGCCGAACATGTAGCCGATCTCACGGCCGCCGCATCCAAGGTCACCAGCCGGGCAGTCGATGTCCGGACCAATGTGACGATAGAGCTCAGTCATGAAGGCCTGGCAGAATCTCATGATTTCTGCATCGCTCTTGCCGTTCGGATCGAAGTCAGAACCACCCTTAGCTCCGCCGATCGGAAGGGTTGTAAGGCTGTCCTTGAAGCACTGCTCGAAACCAAGGAACTTGATGATGGAGAGGTTTACGCTCGGAGCGAAACGGATACCGCCCTTGTACGGTCCGATAGCGCTGTTGAACTGTACGCGGTAGCCGCGGTTTACGTGCCATACGTGGTTGTCATCTTCCCAGGTGACGCGGAACTCAACGGTTCTCTCCGGCTCTACCATTCTCTCAAGAAGAGCAGCCTTCTCATATTCCGGATGAGCTTCGATAACCGGGCCAAGAGAGGAAAGAACCTCTTCTACGGTCTGGATGAACTCCGGCTCAGTTGCATTCTTTTTTCTTACGTCTTCGATGACTCTCTCGATATAAGCGTTCATTGGAATCTACCTCCTGCTTATAAAAAAAATAATTAATTGGTTCATTTTTATAGAAAATTTCAACAAAACATTTATTACAATTGCCTCTCGTTTTGTTGAATTTTTCTTTACGGTACTATTATAGATCATTATCTCCGGATAAGCAAATACCATTCATCAAATAGTTCTTATTCATTATTGCTTATGGTTTCCGGGGATTTCGTCAAAAAAACGTCAATCTCTATAACCCGAGGGTTATTGATACGGGGGATTTCCGTCCCCCGTATCGGTTTCTGTGCAAATTGCACAAAGAAGATTATTATTTTTTGTAGGTTATTATATTCTCCGGGCAGCTGCGTTTTATGCGATATTCGCAGATTCTGCTGTCCTTACAGGAAGTTTGCGAATGCGGTAATGATTGCAGCGTTGAAGAAGTCGATGAACAGGGAACCTACCAGCGGCACAATCATGAATGCGACCGGTGCGGGTCCGAACTGGCTGGTTACAGCCTGCATGTTAGCCATGGCGTTCGGTGTGGCGCCCATGCCGAATCCGCAGAAGCCGGAGGCCAGGGTAGCTGCATCGTAGTCGCGGCCCATGAGGTTGAATACAACGAAGCTTGCGTAGCAGAACATGATAACCGTCTGGAGAAGAAGAATGACAATCATCGGAAGCGCCAGGGCAACCAGCTGCCACAGCTTCAGGTTAATCATGGCAAGGCCCAGGAATACGGATAGGCAGACATTGCCGATTGCGCCCATCTCAGCCATCGGAACCTTTACGCCTCTCGCTTCCTGCACGTTGCGGACGGTTGCGCCGACAATCATGGCGCCGATGTAGCCCGGCAGGGTAATGAACTTGCCGAGGATGGCCGCGACGATGGTACCCGCGCCGACTGCGATGATGATATAAATAACCGCGTTCATAATGTTGGCTTCATCCAGGGCGCCCGTATCGGTGTCAACCGGAACGGTCTCCTCTGTCTTCACGGTCTCTGCCCCGACAGACTGCAGGTGATACTTACGAATCTTTCCGGTAGCGATCGGGCCGCCGATCATACATCCGGAAATCAGGCCGTAGGTTGCTGCCGCAACAGCGACGGTGGTGGCATTCTCAACGCCCATATCCTCAAGGAACGGTCCGAAGGAACCTGCTGTTCCGTGTCCGCCTACCAGCGGGATGGAACCCATGGCCAGGCCGAGTCTTCCGTCAAGGCCGAACATCTTGGCGCCGAATCCGCCGACAAGGTCCTGGATGCAGCACATGGCAATAGCGAGAATCAGGAATTTGACAACGCCGATTCCGCCCTTTTTCAGCTCGCCGAAAGCTGCCATATAACCGACAGAGCAGAAGAATGCGGTCATGAATACAGACTGGAGCGTGGTATCAAGACTGAACTCTACGATTCCCATGGAACGGAGAATCACATGCGCAATAGCGAAAATAAGTCCGCCGACAACCGGTGCCGGAATACAGTACTTTCTCAGGAATGCGATCTTTGATACCAGAACACGTCCGATAAGCAGCATGATGACCGCAACCGCTGTCGCCTGATACATATCAAGTTCTAAAACTGTCATAAAGAAACCCCTTTCTTTTCGAAGCGGTTTCCCGCTTCAAGCGCTTTTCATACTTTCTGACGAAATCTTACCCTTATCCCTTCAAAATTCGACACAATCCCTCATAAATTTATTTCATGATATTAAGACTTTTTTTCATGGCTGCGCTTTTGCGATATTTCTCTGCAGCAGGAACACCGCCGCACATACCGCCAGGCCGATGATATCTGTTACTGTGCCGGGTACCATGAGCAGGAGGCCGCCCGCAGTCATAATAACGCGGAATGCCGGATTGATGGGTTTCCAGAGAAATCCGTTCAGGGCGGCTGCCACGGAGAACAGGCCCAGGAGCGAAGTCGCAATCAGCTGAATCACCTCCAGGAGGCGCAGAGCGCCGGAGGTTCCCTCCGTGAATTCAAAGAGCATAACAGGGTTGAAAGCAAAGATGTAAGGCACGATGAACGCGGCGATGGCGAGCCTGGTAGCATTGAATGCGGTCTTCATGGGCGGCGCTTTCGCGATGGCCGATCCGGCGTAGGCCGCCAGCGCTACCGGCGGCGTGATGTCCGCCACAATCCCGAAATAAAACACGAAAAAGTGGGCGCACACCCGCGGGATGCCAATCTGCGGGCTCATGAGAATCGGCGCGCATGTCGCCGCCATAATACAGTAGTTTGCCGTTGTCGGCACGCCCATGCCGAGCACGATGCAGCACAGCATGGTCAGGAACAGGGCGATGATGGCCTTCCCGCCGGAAATATTGACAATCAGCGTGATGAGCCTCGAAGCCAGCCCTGTGGATGTGATGCAGCCGGCCACCAGGCCTGCCATGGCGCAGGCTACCGCGACCGTGATGGTTCCCCGCCCCCCGGCTTCCAGGGCGTCCAGCATCCTGGCAGGGGTAATCCGGTCTTCCCTGTTGACAAGCCCGACCAGGATGGTTATCCCGATAGCCACCGTCGCCGAAAACTGCATGGTGTACCTGTTGGTGGAAACCAGTACGACCAGGACAATCAGCGGCAGGAGCAGGTAGATCTTCGGAAGGAGCCGGCGTATTTCCGGCAGCTCTTCCCTCGGGATTCCCCTGAGCCCCAGCTTTTTCGCCTCAAGGTGCACGGCGATATAGATTCCCGTAAAATACAGGACAGCCGGAAGGATCGCCTTCAGGGCCACCTGGGCATATGGGATTCCCATATACTCCGCCATCAGGAATGCAGCCGCGCCCATGATGGGCGGCATGATCTGCCCGCCGGTGGAAGCGGCAGCTTCCACGGCGCCGGCGAATTCCGGATTGTACCCTGTCTTTTTCATCATCGGGATGGTGACAGAACCCGTCGTCACGGTATTGCCCACCGAGGATCCCGAAACCATACCGCAGAGGGCGGAGGAAAGCACCGCGACCTTCGCGGGGCCGCCGGAGGACGCGCCGGCGATCGCATTTGCCAGATTGATGAAGAAGGCGGAGATGCCCGTTCTCTCGAGGAATGCTCCGAAAATGATAAAAACGACAATATACTTCGCGCAGACGTTGATCGGCGTGTTCATCAGCCCGGTCGTGGTATAGAAGAGGTCATAGATGACCTTGCCGAACCGGACATTCATAAATGTGTAGACAAGGAGCGACCCCACCACGCAGAGAATAGGGATGCCGACGCACCGGCGGCACAGCTCCATCATCGCGAGGATAGACACGACAGCCATGACGACCATCCGCGGGTCGGCTGTGACTTTCGTGGCCAGCATGATGATGGATTCCGCCCGGGACGCAAAATAGAAAAAGGGAAACGCCCCCGCCGCCATGATAACGATATCATACCAGGGGATGTAATTAACCCGCACCGTCCCCTTCCGGGCCGGGTAATGCACATATCCCAGAATCAGGATGAGTCCCAGGAAGATATTCAGTTTCACTTCCGGCATCGCCGTGCTGAACAGCGTAACATAGATGCAGTACAGGGAAAATGTCACCGAAAGCAGGCGGACAGCCTTCGCGGGATAGCCCTCCCAGATCCGGACATTGGATTCCCGGTCATATTTTTTCATGACCTCGTCCACGTCGCCGGCGGCATTTCTCTCTAATTCGTCACTCATTTCCCTTCCCCTGCGGCGCGCACTTAAGTCTCAGCCGCCGCTTGCCGCGCACAAGGGCGCGGCGGGGGAGAATTCCCCCGCTGCGCCCGGTTTATTACTGCTTTTCCGCGATTATTTCGCGGGAACGTCCTTGCCCTTCTCCTTGAAGTACTTCACAGCGCCCGGATGATACGGTACGGAAGTTACGGAAGCGGCGAAATCAAGATCAAGCTCTGCGCCCTTGGAATGCGCCTGGGTGATGGCGTCCTTGTTCTCGAAGATACCGAACAGGAAGTTGTAGACATCCGCCTCGGAGACATCATCCCTCGCGATGACAACAGCGCCGACAGCCACTGTGGTGACGTCGCTCTGGGTGTTGTAAGCGGTCTTCGGGATCACTGTCTTGCTGTAATACGGTGATGCCTCGATCAGCTTGTTGATATGCTCTTCGTCCAGGCTGATCATATAGATGTCCCTGGTTGCCACAAGCCCGGTGATTGCCGTAGTCGGCGCGCCGGCTACGACGAACGCCGCGTCAATCTTGCCGTCGACAAGGGATTCCACGGAATCGCCGAAGGACTGGTAGGTCGGGCTGATATCCTGCTCGCTGATGCCGTAGGCTTCCAGCACGTCAATGGCATTGAAATACACACCGGAGCCGGCCGCGCCGATGGATACATTCTTACCCTTTAAATCCGCAACGGTCTTAATCTGCGGGTCCAGGGTTACAATCTGCACCTGCTCCAGGTAGAGATTGGCAACCGTGGAGAAGTTGGTGACTGCGCCGCCGTCCGCGAACAGCCTTGTCCCGTTGTAAGCGTACGCCATGACGTCGGACTGCACAAAACCGATCTGTGCGTCGCCGGCCTGAAGCGCCTCAATGTTGGCCTTGGAACCGCCGGATGTGATGGCAGTCACAGTGGTGCTTGTGGACTCACCGATCTTGCCCGCAAGGACGCCGCCGAATCCGTAGTAAGTACCCTGGTCGCCGCCGGTGGTAAATGTCAGGCTGCTGCCGCCGTCCATGCCGCCTTTTGCCGGCGCCTGTGCCTGGGCCGGAGCCGGGGCGGAAGAGGCGCACGCTGTCAGGGCCATGACGGAAGCGAGAGCCAGCGCTGCGATGGTCATAAACTTTTTCATTATAATTACCTCCCTTAATAATTGTTGCATCAAAGGTGTACTACGACTTTTATATTATAAATCTTTAATGAATTGAAAGCAAGAAAACTACTCATTTTGTCATATTTCTACAGAAATATTCGCGGGAGGAATCGCGGGAGGATCAGAAAAAGCCGGGAAAACCCGGCTTTAAAACATGATTAGCGCCTGTCCGCCTCCAGCATCAGGGCGTCAATAAATTTCTTGATACTGATCTTTCCGCCGTAGCGGCTTTTCCCACGGATGTAATCCATCTCGCTCCGGATCTCCTCAAAAGGAAACAGGGAGTTGGAATATTCCGTAAAGGTCTCATTCATAAAGTCCTCGATGCCCAGATGGGCCAGGTTGGACATCCCTACCGCGATGGCCCGGCGGATCCTCTGCTCCATATTTTTCGGCGTCTCGCTGATAATCTCACAGAGACGGCCGATACTCATGGACGCGATGGGCTTTCCGCTGCTCTTCAGGTATTCGCAGATCCTGACAATATCCTCCGCGCCTTTTTCTCCGGACATGCCTATCCTGTTCAGGATATAGCGCACCTTTTTCTCATAGTCCTCCGCGGCTGCGGCCGCCGGCGCGCCCTTTTCTTCCGGCATATCGGAAATCTCCGTCATCAGCATGTTCCGGAGGTTGTTAATGGCCTTCTCGTTCTTCAGCTGTGTCTCCACATTTTTCAGGACTGTCGTAACCTCAATCAGGTTGATCGGTTTATTTATAAAGAAATCGATGCCGGCAGTGTAGGCTTTCCCTATCATCTCCTTGGAGGAAACCTGGGAAATCATCACGATCTTGGCGGTGCATCCCCGCTCCCGCAGTTCGCGCACAACCTGCATGCCATCCTTCCCGGGCATCAGGAAATCCACCAGGATGATATCCGGTTTTTTAACCAGGATCTCGTCGATATCCGCGCCGTTCTCCCCGCTGGTCCCGGTGACCGTACCCAGTCTCCGATCCTCGATAATGTCCTGCAGCACATTGATGACCGACGGGTCATCTTCCACAATATAGTACGCTGCGCTCTGGATCATCTGTTCTCCTCCCCTCCGTCAGAGCCGGCAGCTTCCCCGTCTGCCGGTCCCTCCAGGCTGCTGCAGGGAATATCCACAAAGAACACGGTTCCCTTTCCGGGCTCGGATTCCACGCGGATTTCACCCCCAAAATGTTCTTCCACCAGGTTTTTTACGCCGCAGAGGCCGACGCCCCGGAAGATATTTCCGGTTTTGCTGTCGAACTTGGTGGAATAGCCCATATTAAATATGTTTTTCAGGTGACGCTCCGAAATTCCCGGCCCGTCGTCCTTTACCGCAAAGCAGTAACAATCCCCGTCCCGCTTTTCGGTAATTAAAATCGTCCCTTTCTTCTGGTCCGCCTCGATGGCCTCGATGGCATTGTTCACCAGGTTCATCAGGATTGACATCAGCGAGTAGTGCTCCCTCACCGGGAAATCCTGCCCGACCGCCGACTGCACCGTGATCTGCAGCTGCTTGTCGGCGATGGTTGTCCTTGCGGTATCCAGGACAATCCGGAAAAGCTCCTCCAGGCGGACATCCTCGTCTTCCGGCTCCTTTCCCAGCTCCTCCTCGATCCCCTGGATGATCCGCAGGTAATTCTTTTTGATCTCATGCACTTCCCTGGCAATATCCAGCCCTGTCTGCTTCATCTCCGCCGGCAGATCCCTTGCCAGGATGTCCTCATAGAGGCGGTAGGCATTGCCCATGACCCGCTCGATCTGCCCGGTATTCTGGCGCATCAGGTAAATCTCGCCCTTCAGGCTGGTGGTCAGCAGGTACATGCGCTGGTACCGCTTCTCATGCTCCTCCAGCACGAGGATGGTCCGGTACCACCGGATGAACATCAGGATACCGCACACCAGGCCGGCGCGGACCGCGGCGATGGCTGCCAGCTTCATCACGTTTCCCGCCGCGAAGGGCACCTTCTGGAAATATTCCTGCATCTGCAGCTCAATGATGTTCGAGACCAGATCGCAGAAAAACGCGGCCATGGTCACCTGCGGGATGCTGGCCGTATGCCGGTGGCGCACAAATAAATGAAACAGCACCCCGTAGACGGTGTAGAAAAAAGTTGCGGGCAGAACCGCCAGAAAAGCCTCCGTAACCGGCCTTCCCCCAAACACCTGGAATGATGTCCGGGCAAGGAAGATGAGCGCCGACGTCACCAGCGCGTTCGGGACCACCGGCACCTCAATGCCTACGGTCATCAGGAGCACCGGAAAAAAGACGACCGAGGGCGAGATGCGGAAATTATTGACAAAAAAGCTCAGGTAAAACTCTGATGTCAGCGCTATGACAAATCCTATCAGCAGCGACTTTTTCCAGCCCTTCATGCACTATTCCCCCGCACCCCGGACAGCGTCCGCCTCAGCGGATCTTCTCCGGGAATCCGATCTTCTTCTGCACCTTGCGCAGCGTCTTATTCGCAAAATATGCCGCTTTCTCCGAATTTTCCTTCATGACGCCGTCGAGATAGGACTTTTCGCCGACAATCTCGCGGTATCTGGCCTGGATCGGGGAGAGCTGCGCCACGACGGCCTCTCCCACGGCGGTCTTGAACTCGCCGTAGCCCCTGCCGTCAAATTCCTTCTCCACCTCCTGCGGGGTTTTGCCCGTGCAGGCGGAATAAATATCAATCAGGTTCCGGATGCCCGGCTGCTCCTCGCGGTAGCGGACCTGCGCCTCAAGGTCTGTCACGGCCCTCTTGAACTTCCGCATGATGGCGTCCGGTTCATCCATCAGGTAAATGCTGGCGTTCGCGTTCTCATCGGACTTGGACATCTTGTGCTCCGGGTCCTGCAGGCTCATGACGCGGGCGCCCGCCTTGCCGAGATACACCTCCGGCACGGTGAATACGTCCCCGTAAATATTGTTGAACCGGGTCGCGATATCCCTGGTGATTTCCAGGTGCTGCTTCTGGTCAATGCCGACAGGCACCACATCCGCCTGGTAGAGGAGGATATCCGCCGCCATCAGCACGGGATAGGTCAGGAGCCCGGCGTTGATGTTGTCCGCGTGCTTCGCGCTCTTGTCCTTATACTGCGTCATTCTCTGCAGCTCGCCCACATAGGTGAAGCAGTTGAGAATCCACCCCAGCTCCGCGTGGGCGGAAACGTGGGACTGCACATAGATGCAGTTTTTCTCCGGGTCAAGGCCGGCGGCGATATACAGTGCCATCAGGGAGCGGACCCGCTTCCTGAGCTCAGCCGGATCCTGCCGGACAGTGATGGAGTGTTCATCCACAACGCAGAAAAATGTCATGTACTCCTCGCTGATATCCACCCAGTTTTTCAGTGCGCCCAGGTAATTGCCGAGCGTCAGGTTTCCCGAAGGCTGCATACCGCTGAAAAGTACCTTCTGTCCGTTAATCATCTCTTATTTCCTCCGTCCATATTTATTCAGTATAATCAATAATTCATAATCAGGAGCTCTTCCACTTTCCCCCGGCCGTCCGCCCTGGCATTGACGGACCGGAGCGCGCTGACGTGCTCGATGCGGTAATCCCGGTACAGCCGGATGATAAAATCACAGCAGGAATTGGAGAGCATGAACTTTACGCCGCGCCGGTTCAGCTTGTCGCACTGTTTTTTCAGCTCCGTCTGCTGCTGCCGGTCAAATCCCGCCGCGGTGTAGCCCGTGAAAGACGAGGTCTCGCTGATGGGCATATACGGGGGGTCAAGGTAGACGAAAGCATTCTCGCGGATGCCCCGGAACACCTCCCGGTAATCCTGGCTGAGCATCCGGATCTTTGCCCGGTTCAGGTAGCTGCTCATCGCGCGGATGCCGTCGGCCCCGACAATCTCCGGGTTTTTATAGCGCCCGTAGGGGACATTGAATTCCCCGGAGCGGTTGACGCGGAACAGCCCGTTGAAGCAGGTTTTGTTCAGGTACAGGAACCTGGCGGCCCGATCTGTGTCCGTCATGGCCTCATATCTGTCGAAATCCCTGTCCAGCGCCCGGACCTCATAATAGTAATCCTTAGAGTCATGTGCCGCATGCTCTTCCAGGAGGGAGATCAGCTCCTCCGGCTGGCTCGCGATCACGCGGTAGATATCCATCAGATCCGCGTTGGAATCATTGATCACCGCCTTCTCCGGCTGCAGGGCAAACAGGACCGCGCCGCCCCCGAAAAACGGTTCATAGTAGGTTTCATGCTCCGGAACCAGCGGAAGAATCCGTTCGAGCAGGCGGCGCTTTCCGCCCGCCCACTTTACTACCGGCGCAATCGGTTTCCTCTTTTCCTCTCCCTGCGGCATAAAAACCTCCATAATCCTGCTTCTTCTTCGAAATCTCCGTCCCGTCCATTATATACATAACGCCGGGGAAACGCAAACTGTTTCAAGACACGCCCGCGTGTATCGCGCACGCCGCGGGCAGCAGCCCCGGAAGGAAATGCCTCCTGTTGCCTCTCCTCTCCCCGCGTGATAGGATAAAACCAGACAGAATTCCCTGAAAGGCGGCACTATGAAGAACGGACTGAACGGAACAGATCTCAAAAGGCTGGCGCTCTTTGCCATGCTGCTCGACCATATCGGCGCAGTGCTCATACCTGCGCTCGTTTCTGCTGTCCCGGCCGGGTCTGTCCCGTCTCTTCCGTACGGCACGGAACCGGCGGTGTTCCTCTCCGCCCTGGCCGTCGGCCTCCGGTTTGTGGGCCGCATATCCATGCCGATCTACTGTTTCCTCCTTGTGGAGGGCTTTTCCCTCACCACAGACCTGCGGCGCTATCTCCTGTCCATCGGGATTTTTGCCGTTCTCTCGGAAGTCCCCTTTGACCTCGCCTGCTTCGGCACCCCGCACCATTTCGGCCTGGAAAATGTATTTTTTACGCTTTTTCTCGGGCTTCTCTTCATGGCCGGGGACGCGGGCATCTTCCGGAGGATAAAAAAACCGACCGCCCAGATAGTGCTGCGCGTGCTGAACTTCACCTTCTTCAGCGTCGCAGCCCAGGCGATCGGCTGTGATTACGGCATCATCGGCATCATGCTGATTGCCGCCTTCTATTATTTCCGGACGGATCCCCGGAACCGGGCGATCCTTGCCGGCTTCATCTGCATCCTGGAATCTGTCAGCTACCTCGGCGCCGCGGCCCTGTCCCTCGTTCCCATCTCCGCGTACAACGGGGAAAGGGGGCCTGTCCGGCACAAATATTTCTATTACGCGTTCTATCCGGC
>ONXW01000023.1 GCA_900321915.1 uncultured Eubacteriales bacterium | reverse complement strand
TCCGGGCACAGAAAAGGCGCTCCGCAGAGCGCCTTTTCTTTCCGCATATTCTTTTTCTAAGCCAGCTCATCCAGAGTTTTCCCGTAGGACGGGAGAAATTCTTCACAGAAATCTCTCACCTCCGGGAGTTCCTCCTGCAGCTTCAGCAAAGCCTTCCATGTGGTTTCCTTCGCGGTCCTGAATTCCCGGTTTCCCGCATCCTCCTCCTCCCCGCACTTGAGGTAGGCTGAAATCTTATCCGCCGCCTTCACCAGCCGGCGCATATACTTTTCCTCCGGACTGTTCCCGCCCTGGAATATATCCTCGAAGGCTTCTCTCAGGTCCTCCGGCAGCCGCTTCAGGAGCTTGGATTCCGCGATGCGCTCCACCTCCTTATAGGCGTCCCGGATCTCCGGGTTGTAATACTTGACCGGCGTCGGCATGTCCCCGGTGATAATCTCCGAGGCGTCATGGTAGATGCCGATGAGGGCCGCCTTCTCCGCATCGAGGGCGCGGCCGTAGCGCACGTTCCCTATGGTGCAGAGGGCGTGGGCGATCATGGCGACCTCCAGACAGTGCTCGCTTAAGTTCTCCCGCCGCGAATTCCGCATGAGAGCCCAGCGGTCAATGTATTTCATCCTTGAGAGCGTCGCGAAAAAGGTGTGATTCATGCCTGTCCCCCCGGGTTCTTCTCCACTGTTTTCCTCACCATTTCCATCATGATACGGTATGCTCCCTCCACATTCTCCCGCTCCTCCTCCGGGACCCCTTCCATCTGGGTCTCGGCGAAGTCCTGCTCGGCCTGTTCTATGGCGGTGCAGACCTTTCCCGCCTCGCTGCCGCCGTCAATGCGGACTTTCACTCCGTCGGAGTGCACCTCCAGGTGCACCAGCTGCCGCATGGCAAGCTTCTGGAGCACGGCCATCATGGCCACGCTGGAAAGGCCGGTGAAATCCTCTATCTGGCGGAGCTTCTGCTGTTCCCCCGCGTATTTCAGGTAAAGCATGACCTTCATTTCCCTCAGATCCAGGCCAATCCGCATTCCCTCCGACTCCAGGCAGCTGTCCATCAGCTTCTGTACGTAATAGAGTCCCGTAAAAATGCTGGTGCCCATGTTCTGGGACGCAAGCGGGGCGACTCTCTCCTGCCCGAGCTTCTTCGATTTTGTGCCCGGGATGGCCGGGAGGACCATGTCATCCTTGGAATAATCCACGAGGAAGCGCATGATTTCCGGCTGCCTCCTGCGGTACTCCTCCGGCGTATACAGGTTCCTGTAAAAGTTCCGGTAATATTCCACCACGTTCAGCTTCATCTGCACTATGCCGGAGACATTCATTCCCTGCTGCACCAGGGAGCCTTCCGTCTTGACATAGTAATAGACGGGAACATGCAGCGCCATGATCCGCTCGCAGTGCAGCACATATTCCATGCCGAAGATAAAGTCCTCGCACCAGGACAGCTGCGGATCCATCCGCAGGTGGAATTCCTCGAGGATATCCCTGCGGAACAGCTTGTTCCAGATGACGCCGTAATAGTAGTCCGCCGGGTTTTTCATCATGTAATCGCCGTAGGCTTCCCTCGTCATCACCTCCGACACATCGATATCGCCCTTGTGCGCGGTGCGCTCTCCCACCACCCGGTAAAAATCGGCGATAACCATGTCGCAGTCGTTCTCCTCCGCCGTCCGCACAAAGAGCTTGGTGCAGTCCCTGGTGATCCAGTCGTCCGCGTCCGCAAACTGGATATACTTGCCCCGGGCCAGGTCCAGGGCCTGGTTCCGGGTGTCAGACACGCCGGAATTCTCCTTGTGGACCACACGGACCCTGGGATCCGAGGCCGCGTACGCATCAAGAATCTCCTTCGTGCCGTCCTTTGAACCGTCATTCATGAGAATGAGCTCAAAATCCTTGTATTCCTGCTGCAGGATGCTGTCCACGCACCTGCCGATAACCTTCTCCGCATTGTACACAGGTACAATAATACTTACCATCGGCGACATATCTCTTCCTCCGTAATCCATCCGTTTTCAAGGCACCGCCGGAAATCCCAGCTTTCCTTCCAGTACTCATCCAGCGCTTCTTTGGTATCATTTCCCAGTTTCCAGTTCCAGTAAACCCAGCCTCCGGTACAGCCCCAGGTATCCAGCTGCAGCTTTGCGACTTCGCGGAACCGTCTTTTCTGCTCTTCCAGGATGTGTTTTTCCGCGGCTTCCGCCTTTTCCCGGGCCGAACGGCCGAGGGGCCCAGGCAGGGACCGCCGGGCGGCTTCTTTCGCCCTGTCGGGGATAATCCCCGGCGCGGAAGCGTAGACCTTTGCAGAATCCGGTGCCGGGTTTTCTGCCGGGCCGGCCGCTTTTTCTCCCGCCGCCTGCCGCGCCTCCTCCGCCAGGAGGCTCAGGTCCGCGGCCCAGCGGTTGCACAGGCACCATTCCCCCACCAGGATGTTCACGTGCCGGGCCGCCATCTTAAGCCTGAGCTTCTCCGCCGCCATATACAGGCGGTACATCCGGAGCCGGTGAATATGGGTGACCTTCTCCATGGCCCAGATATAAATGTGGGCGTCGAGC
>ONXW01000338.1 GCA_900321915.1 uncultured Eubacteriales bacterium | reverse complement strand
TATGTTCGAAGGATACTGTCCGCGCTGGAGCTTCTGGCCGGATACCTGTTCCTTTTGTTTATAAGCTATGCGCTGACCCGGAGCCGGGGCACCGGGATTCTGGACATGCCCAGCTATTACCGGGAGGTGTCGCGCCAGCCGCTCATGATTCTCGGGGGCGCAGCCGTGCTCCTGGCACTGTTCGCCTCGCTGTTTTCCTGGGTCCGCACGCAGATAGACCTGCGCGCCGAGGCCACAAGGCGGCAGATGATCCGGACGGACGTGACGGAGAAGGCACCGGTTTCGGAGGATACCTATGCCTATGACAGCATGGGCAGACGGCCGGGAAGGCCCAGGATGCCCGGAATTCCGGGAAGACCGGAGATGCGCGGACAGGAGACCGATTTCCTTGTGGGAGGCGCAGTGCCGCAGTACAGTCCGCGGCAGGATGCGTACGCAAGGCCTGCGTACGATGACGCCACGGAATTTGTGGGCGTAAGCGGAAGGCCCGCCTACGGGAATGCGGCGGATTCTGTATCCGCAGACAGAAGGCCTGTTTACGGGAATGCGGCTACTCCTGCATACCCGAACGGAAGGCCTTCGTACGATGACGCAACGGAATTTGTTTCCGTAAATGAAAGGCCCAGGGCCGGTACTCAGGCAATTTCCGAGCCTGCGGCAGGAAAGCCCGTGGCGGCGCAGAAGGTTTACAGGCCGCAGTCCAGGGTATACACACCCGGGAAAAAGGCGGAAGGCGCGCAGGCATTCCGGCCTGCAGCACCGCAGGTTGTGAAGCCGCAGCCGGCAGCGCCGCAGGTTATTAAGCCGCAGTCTTCATCACCGCAGGTTGTAAAACCGCAGTCCGCTGCGCCGAAGGTTGTAAAACCGCAGCCGGCGGCATCGCAGCCTGCGAAGCCGCTGCCTAAAATATACAAGAATGATTCGCCGGCGCCGACAGAGAAAGCCGGGAGAATCTGGCTCAGGGAGGAGGAAGACGATGAAGAATAGATGGCTGTTCTGTGCCGGGGTTCTGGGAATGGCAGCCGTTATTGCGGCGTGTTCCGGTTCCTCCGAAAAAGAAGAGAAGCCGAAGTCTTCCGGAAAAGCATCCGGCTATGTGGAAGACGGGGAAGAATACCTGGAGAAGGGGGACCTGGAGAAAGCGGGGGAGAACTTCCGCAGCGCCATGGCCGAGGATCCGAAAAACATGGATGCCAGGATCGGCGCCGCGAAGGTCCAGATGGAGAGGAAAGCCTACGGCACCGCCGCCGACAGTCTCGCCATGGCCCTCCGCGTAAACCCCGCGGAAAAGGAAGTCTATGAGCTGTTCCTGGATCTGGCCAGGGAGGCGGACAATATCGATTACGCGAAACAGGCGGTTTCACTCGCGGAACAATATGACCAGGAATGGTTTCTCGACGAATATGTTCCCCCTTCCGCGACGGCTGAACCCGCGGCGGGAAGCTACGGGGAGGATACGTATATAACGCTTCAGGCGGATTCCGGGCTCAAGATTTACTATACCCTTTCCGCGGAAGGCCTGTACGTCGACACGACGGAATACAGGGAACCGATCCGGCTGCCCCGGGGAAATACGACCCTTTCCTTCTATACGGTGCAGGACCATATTCCGGGAAAGGAACTGCAGTATGAATATAAGTGCGAGTACCCGGAGCATGAAGTGACATTCAAGGATCCTGTCATGGAAATCATCGCGCAGGCGGAAGCCGGAAAAGAGGGGAGGCTTACCAACTATGACTGCGAAGGCATCAGGTACATGCAGCTCCACTCCGTCGATGAGTATTACAACAACCCGGACAATTACCAGGTAAAAACCCTGGAAGACCTGAAGATGATGCCGTACTGCACAACGCTCTACCTCAGCGACCAGATACAGCTGCCGGATTTAAAACCGCTTGCCGGCACGGCTGTTTCAACCCTGGAGCTCCAGTCCTGCAATATAACAAGCCTGGAATTCCTGAAGGATCTGCCCGGGATAACGGACCTGTATGTGCAGGGAAACATGATTTCCGACCTCACGCCCCTGGAATCGCTGGATAACCTCGAGGCGCTGTATATCGATGATAACCCCGTCGCCGATTTCAGCCCCGTCCTGAAGATGGAATCGTTGAGAAGGCTGGGGGTCAGCGCGTCTGACGGCATTGACATTGGACAGCTGTCGAAGCTCGAAAACCTGGCTTCACTGGATATTACCGGGGACGGCGTGACGTTCAGGGACTGCTCTCCGGTAAAAGACCTGACACAGCTGACAGACCTGACACTCCAGGATCTGCAGCTGACGGATATTTCCTTCCTGGCCGGACTGACGGAAATGGAAGACCTGTATCTTTCCCGCAACCAGATCTCCGACCTGCGGCCCCTTGCCGGTCTGGAAAACCTGCAGTACCTGTATCTGAACAACAACCAGATTTCCGACCTGTCCCCGCTGGAGAACCTGAAAGGCGTGACATACCTGAACCTGAACTACAATGAGAATATAACGGATATTACGCCCCTGGAAAAAATGGCGGGACTCCGGTACCTGTACCTCCGGGGAACGGGTGTGAGCGCCGAACAGGCGGAAAACTTCAGGAAAACCCATCCGACCTGTACCGTTAATTACTAGCTTTCTACCTGTCATTCATACTGTTTCAGGTGCAGTTCGTCGGATTTTTGCTGACGAATAGCCGGATTTCTGTAAGATGAGTGCAGAACAGCAACAGAGAAAAAGATTTCACAAAGGGGTTGAGCTTCAATGAAAAAACGTCGCCTGTTCATCTGCATGGCAGCCGTGCTCCTGCTTTCCGGCTGCGGTGCCCCGGCATCGAAGGCGGATGACAGCAAAAGCAGAGAATCGGAAACTGCTGCAGCAGCGGAAGGAGAAGAAACTGTGGAAGAGATTACAATGACCAATAAAGAAAAAGAACTTTTGAGCGCCGTATTTTCCAACGGCGACATGATCCGGGAAGGACAGCTGTTCGGGTATGAGGAAACCGCCCTGGCGGAGCTGCGGGCCGGAGAGGAATACATGAAGGCCAAATACCCGGAGTATTCTTTTGAGATTACTTCCATTGAGCCGGCCAATAAATTCTATCCCTGGATGACAGTCCATCTGGACAATCCGGAGTATGGCAGCTGTATCGCGGTTGTGACGCCCGTGGAAGAGGGGTATACATTCACAGAAGACTTCTACGGAAAAATCCTCAGGAAACGGTACGATGAAAAAATCGGGGCACTGCTGAAGGAAGCCGGTGTGACCGCAGTCTCCTGTACGGACTTTTTCAGCCCGATGGGAGAGGAAGTCGGGGAGGATACCTCCCCGGAGGACATGATAGCGCTGAAGTCAGGACTTCCGCGTAATACCAGGCTGTATGTTGAGAACGCATCCGACCGGGACACGGAAACGGAAAAAATCCGGGGAATCCTGGCAGATGCAGGCATTTACGGTTCGTACACCCTTTATTTTGTGCCCGACGGCCCTGAAGAGGATGCAGAGATTCTGGAAGGCGCAAGAGCAGCGTTTGAACACCGTACATTCAACTGTTTTGATGTACAGTAAGAGGGGGATTCACCATGGCTTTGACGACTGAACAGGTTTTACTGTTAAATAATCTGATGTATATGGATTCCGGGAACGGAAGCCCCATGTTCCGGCCGGACTCCGGACAGACCATCGGGGAATGGATGTCCAAGATCGATGTAAGCCAGCTGAATGATTCCGAACAGTACGGAAGCTATATGACCGGTTCTGACTGGAAGAACATTATCTCTTCCGTGCAGAATGACCCGACCATTTCCAACATGACCATCGCCACAACCCATGTGGATAATACCGAGACGGGCGGCGGCGGCTACAGCGCGGTCTTTGTCAGCAAAGATACCGGCGAGGCGGTGGTGGCATTCCGCGGCACGGCAGGC
>ONXW01000305.1 GCA_900321915.1 uncultured Eubacteriales bacterium | reverse complement strand
TTCTGCTGGGAGACATTGTCGTGCACCTCCACATTCACCGACTCCACCTTTCCGGCGATGGGCGCGGTGACGGAGCTGAACTCAATCTGGTTGTTGTACGCGAGTTTCGCGGAATCATACTGCAGCTGCGCCATCTTCGCCGCCGACTGGGCAGACTCCAGCTGCTGCTGGGAGATATCGCCGCCCGCGGCTAAAACCTGCATCCTCTGCAGGTTCTTGTTGGCGTCGCTGACCGAAACTGCCGCGGTATCCATGGCAATTTTGGCGGAATCCACCATCTTTGTATCGATATGCACCAGATTCTGGCCTTCTTCCACTATATCGCCGGCTTTCACAAACACTTCGGTCACTTCCCCGGCCGCCTTCGGAATCACATACACGATATCCGCCGGCTCGATGGTCCCGGTAAGGCCCGTCTTCAGGTAAATGCTCTCGGTCGACGGATTCTCTGTTGTCACCATCGGGACAGATGCGGCAGCTTCCTTCTCCTGGGGCTTCAGGATGCGCATGACAAACAGCGCGATGAACACCACAGCGATCAGGCCGATAATCAGTTTTTTCTTCATCTCTTTTCCTCCTCCGTCTGTATCTGATTCTCCCCGCTGCGCCCCTTCCTTTCGCCGAGCACACCGTATTTCAAAATGGACAGCTTGTTCTCAAACTGTTCCCGCACTTCTTCCTCGGGGACACCGTTGATGAAATCCCGAAGTTCCATACCGATGGCCATCATGGCCAGCTGGAGGAACCCGAGAGACTCCCCGTAGGTGACCTTCCATCCGCTCTTCAGCCCGAACTCTTCATAAAACGCCTGGATATTATCCTCGGATCCCCCGAAGTCCTGCAGGGTTTTCCGGGAGCTGCCGAACATTTCCGAAGAGTTCACATAGTTTACCATGTTTTGCAGAAACGCCCTCGTTTCCTCCGAACTGCAGAACTTCAGGCAGTCGTTAAAAACAGACCGCAGCATAAACCAGACGTCCCCGCCGGAGCTGATAAGATAATGTCCCGCGCTGGCCTGCATCTCCTTCCGCTTTTCATCCATGATGAGGCGCAGGAGATCCCACTTATCCTCAAAATATGTATAGAAGCTTCCGCGGGAGATTTCCGCGTCCTGGATAATCCTGTTGATGGATACTTTGTCGATGGGGACCCGGGCAAGTTCCCGGAAACCCGCATCGCAGATAAGTTTCCGCTTCCTGGCCGAAAGCCGGTAAAACCGCTCTGATGCCATGTGCATTCCTCTTTCCCGCCTGCCGTTTTATCGGTTTGGGCGCGCAGAAAAAAGCCGTTCCGAAAGCAGAAAGTGACAGGCTGTCACCATTATAGTGACAGCCTGTCACTTTGTCAATGCTATTTTCCTGATTCTGTTGTTAAAAAAACGTGAACTGCTACGGGAGCGCGTCAATCTTCTCCCGCATCCGCGTCAGGTCCTCCACATGGTCCCTGATATTCCTGCCGCGGTAATCGCCCGGGCCGGAGACAATCAGGAAAACGCTCTGCTTCAGCACGGACATTTTCCAGTAGCTCGGATATTCATAGAAGTTAGCGTCAGGCCATGTCAGCATCTCCGCTTCCGGAAGGCCCAGCTTTGCGTACCCCATCTTCATGGCTTCCGCGTAGGTCTGCGCGCCGGCGCCGGTCTTTCCCTGTCCTTCATAGTAGAAATACTCTTCGTCACCGTACAGCACTTCCTCCGTAAAGTTCTCCGCGTCCTGGTAAGTCCGGAAGGAGTAGGCGATGCCGCTGCTGCCGCCGGCGGACTTTCCGACCCACCAGAACCGCCGGAAGGCGCTGCCGTCCCAGCCTAGGAACTCCCCGCTCATGCCGGCGCCGTCCGCAAAGTAGGCGCTGCCCACCGCGCTGTGCCAGACATACGGTTTCCCGTCCACCTCCAGGATGCCGACCTCATCCACATCGTAGGAGGTTCCGCTCATCGAGCCCAGCTCCAGGGTCTCATGCTGTGTGACCCGGCCTCCGTCCTCCGTGTAAAGCGTCGCGTAAGAGGCGTAGGGAATCTTGTCCGGATTGTTGGAGTTCTTCACAGGCTCCAGGGTATAGAGCACCATGTCATCATTGTCATCGCCGGTGATGTCCAGCACATCGGCGCCCAGGATGCCGCGCCTCTGGTTCCACGCGATGCTGTCGAACACCGTATCGTTGCTCACCGTACGGGTCATGTCGTTCATGTCCGCGTATCCCATCTGCGGCTCCAGCTCGTCCCGGATGTAGGTATACCAGTCGAATTTTCCCAGGTAGGCAGTCTTTGCCTGCACATATCCCCCCGTTTCAAAATCCGGTTCGACGGTGTCGCTTCCCGGCACTGTGGGCGAAGTAAAGGACATGGCCAGCTTTCCCTGCACCTCGCCGTTATTCGGGAGAATCCCGGCAGGTTCGCACAGAGGAATGTTTACATCATATGATCCGCCCGGCGTTCCGGAGAATGTCCCCGCTTCTGTCTTCACGCCCATCACTTCCGAAGTGACCCTGCACTCCGCGTCATCCACCGGCTCGTCATTCTTCGCGTGATTAACCACATTTCCCTTCACCTGCTCGTACAGCGGCCAGACAAGGGCGAGCACCTTCCCGTTATAACCGCCGCCGGTGAGATACCCCGCCCTGGTTTTCAGGTTGTCCGGAAGGTTGTCCGCGTCATCGCAGCAGTTCACCATCTCCGCCATCAGCTCGAGGATGTGGTCCTGCCCGCCGATGGATTCTCCCAGGGCGGACGCCCCGAGGCTTGCCGCCGTATAACAGCTTTTCAGGTAGAAATAGGCCATCCGGAATGCATCCCCCAGCTGTGTGCTGGTGGCGTCAAAAAGGTTCATCCCGTCAAGGACGCCCTCCAGGGTGTCCTTCGCGTCGTATTCCAGGGGGATCGCCACCATGGAAATCTGAAAATTCTTCTCCCGGTCAAGCTCTCTGTTCAGCGCCGGAACCAGGGAAGAGCCCAGCTGGTAAAGCACCAGCAGGGGATTGGAAACGCTCAGAACATCCGCCATCGTGGAGAACCAGTTGTCCCGGATATACTGTCCCAGGGCCTGCGTTGCCGTTCCTGCCCGGTAGTCTTCCATCCGTTTATCCATCGCGCTCCTGCAGACGGAATCCAGGTTCAGGGTATCGCTCATGGCGATAAAGGTATCCCAGCCCTCGACGGCTGTCTTGTCCCGGGTATCGAAGGCCGCCACATTTCCGGCCATACCGGCCACGATGGAGACGGCCGTCAGGCCCTTCCCCACCTTGTCGCCCAGGCCTTTCACAAAATCCGCATTATCCGGATTCCTGAACATCGCGCATTTCTGCGCAAGCCTCCGGCGAAACGCCTTATCCCCTTCTTCCAGGCCGCCGTATTTGAATGCCAGTACAAGTCCCTCCCCGAGTGTCTCCCTGATTGCATCGTACCCCCAGTCCGAAGCCAGGGATATGGCATTCGAGTATTCCCCGTAGGCCTTCTGGGCAATTTTCGCCGCCTCATCCGCGCCCGT
>ONXW01000329.1 GCA_900321915.1 uncultured Eubacteriales bacterium | reverse complement strand
GGTAACCAATGCTTCCCTGTACACGTCGTCGGAAACATTCTCCACGTCATAGCGGTTCAGCACCCGCACGCTGTTCACGGTCTCAATCCCGAGATAGCTGCGGATCTCGCCGAACAGGTCTTTTGCCCTCACCGCAAAATCAGGTTTCTTCTCAACATAAACTCGTTTTACGCCCACGTATTCCTGCCTTTCTCCCGGCTTATCCGGTATTCATGTCGGTATTTCCAAGCGTCAAAATTATACCATAGTTGTGATTGATGCAAAAGTGGTTCAATAAAAATGTAAATATATGTAAACCTATGGAAATCTATGTAATCTATTTGCGCAAATCCGGTTTCCACGGTGTCTTCATGCCGCCCTCCAGGTGATCCGTGTCATTCATGCGCACAAGGTGCCCGGCGCCGGTTTTCCTGTCGTAGTCCACGATGGTGATGCTGGCATTTTCCACGATAATCTCCCGCCGTTCTGTCTCGGCCCGCAGGAGGTACGCTATCACATACACCAGGATGCCGCCGTGGGCGACAATGGCGACCGTGCTGTCATCCGTGAGGTCTTCCCTGGCGCAGATGCCGTCAATCACCCTGGCTGTCCTGCCCCTGAGAGATTCCCGGCTCTCGCCCCCGGTGGGCGTCTGCCACGCGGGATCCCTGACCCACCTTTCGTAATCCTCCGGATACAGTTCCGCTATCTGCGCGAGGGTTTTTCCTTCCCATTCGCCGAAAGCCACCTCGGCGAGCTCCTCCATCGGTATGACCTCCGGAAGGTTTTTCCCTGTTCTGTTGATCTCATCCCTGAGAATCTCCGCCGTCTCCTTTGCCCGCATGAGGCAGCTGCTGAAAATCAGCCGTATGGGGAGTTTTTTCAGGGAACCGGCAAGGAGTCCCGCCTGCATGATCCCCGTTTCGTTCAGGGGCAGGTCAGTCTGGCCCTGGACGCGCTTGCTCAGGTTCCAGTCCGTCTGTCCGTGCCTGACAAGGACAAATCTCATGTCAATCCTCCTGTTCCTTATCAGACGCCGGAAACGCTCATCGCATCCAGCGTGAGCTTCATGATGTCCCGGATCTCTTCCTCTGTCATCTTCATGCGCTCCGCAAGCTCCGCCGCTGTCGCCTCGCGGCCCAGCTCCTGGGCCATGGCGGCGGAAATATCCTTCAGGACATTGACCCTTGCCCGCATATCTTCTGCCACGGTTTTCTCGCGGTCCTGCTCTTCCAGGGCGCTCTCAATCTGTTCCCGGACAGTCTGTTCCATCAGCCGGTCAAAATCGCCGCCCTGATAGGTTCCCGCAGCTATCAGCAGCCCGTAATTCGCCTCCTGGATGAGATCGTTGATATGGAGTCCCCTGTTCTCATACTCCTTCGCGATACGCAGGGCATCCCCGAGCTTTCCCTCTGTCAGGCGCTTTACCGCCTCCCGGGCGGTTTCGGAACCGCCTTCCGCGATTGTACGGAGCAGGCGGTCCTCCTCCCCCGCGGAAAAGGGCGGGATATCCTTCATCTCTTCCAGGTACATCCGGAAAAAGTCATCGCCCGTCCGGCGCTTTCCTTCCGCAATCTCCTCGTTCTGTTCCAGTTCCCCGATAAATTCTTCAAGGGATGTATCATTCATGTCTTCCGGCATCGCAGCCATATCATCCGTCATTGCAAGTCCTCCCCTGTCTCAGTGTTATCCCAGAAGCCGCGGAGCTTTTCCCGCACATTCCTCACGTTTACCCGGGTCACATTACTCCATTCCCTGGGGAACATGCCGCGGTAATCCCTTCTCAGGAACCGGTCGTCCAGAAGGACAATCACGCCCCTGTCTTCCGCCGTGCGGATAACGCGGCCTGCAGCCTGCAGCACCCGGGTCATTCCCGGATACTGGTAGGCAAAGGAAAACCCGTTCTTCCCGTTATCCTCAAAATAATCCTGCAGTATTTTCTGTTCCGTACAGACCATCGGCAGTCCCGTGCCGACAATCACCGCGCCGATAAGCGCTTCCCCGCGGAGGTCGATTCCCTCGGCGAAGATCCCGCCCATCACACAGAATGCCGCCAGCGGTTTTTCCCGGGGACGCAGAAATTCCGCCAGGAAATCTTCCCTGCTCTGTTCGTCCATACGGCTGTCCTGGACGATGACGTCAAATTCCGGAAAGCCGTCCAGTTCCAGGACTCCCCTGAGAAACGCGTAGCTCGGGAAGAAAATGATGTAATTCCCCCTGCGCGACAGGAGGATTTCACGGATGTAATCCGCCACCCTCCGGTAACTCTCCTCGCCGCGGTCCCGGTATCTGCTTGATACGTCGCCGGCAATGAAAATCCCCCGGTTTTTCTCCTCGAAGGGCGACCCGGCATAAATGGCGTAATCCTCCTCATCCGGGCTCAGGAGTTCCCGGTAATACGGCATGGGAAGGAGGGTCGCCGAGAAGAAAACCGTGCTCCTCGCCTGTTCCAGACAGGAAGCGAGATTGCTCACCGGATTGACGCAGAACAGCTTCACCCGGAAATCCCCATCCCTGGTCATCTCCTCGTAGATGCGGTAGTGCTCGTCCACCAGGTCATAGATGTTCAAAAAGCTGCGGAGCTCGAAATAGAATTCCAGAAGCTCCTCCCGCCCCCCGTCGTCCCCGGCCCGGTGCTCGTCCAGGTACTTCCCGAGGGCGTCAAAGGCCCGGGAGGCCCGGGTGTGCAGGTCTGTGATGTCGCCGCAGACACTGTACTCCTGCTCCATCTCCTTTTTCATGGCAAGCATCTGCCGGTTGAGGGCCGTCAGGGCCGCTGCCGCGGGAATCTTCTTTTTTCCGAATACCTTCTTCGCTTTCAGCACGTCCGCCTTGGAGAGAACGGCGCTGTACATGTCTCTCGCGCGCCCCGCCAGGTTGTGGGCTTCATCGACCAGGAACAGGTAATCTCCCTTCTTCTGGTCCGCGAAATACCTGGAAAGCCTGACGTCCGGGTCAAACGCGTAATTGTAATCGCAGATTATCCCGTCTGTAAAGTCCGAGATATCCAGCGCATATTCAAAGGGGCAGACCTCATGCTTTTCCGCGCAGGCCAGGATTTTCTCCCTGGTGACGGCCTGCTCGGATGTGATGATGTCGTAGACGGCATCCCCCACCCGGTCGAAATGTCCCTTTGCGCGAGGGCAGGAATCGGGATTGCAGTCCGTTTTCTCCATCACGCACAGCTTCTCTTTCGCGGTCAGCGTGACCGTCCGGAAGTACAGCCCCCTGTTCCGCAGGATGTCAAACGCCTCCTCCGCAGCGGTCCTGGTGGTGGTCCTGGCTGTCAGGTAAAACAGGCGGTCTCCCAGTCCCTCCCCTATGGCGCGCACGCTGGGAAATACGGTCGACATGGTTTTCCCGATGCCTGTGGGAGCCTGTATAAAAAGCTTTTTTCCGCGCTCCTCCGTCCGGTATACAGCGACGGCGAGGTCTCTCTGTCCCTTTCTGTAGGGAAATGGAAACTCCAGCGTCCGGAGGGACTGATCCCTCCTGTTCCTGCTCTCCCTGAGGAAGGTCAGCCAGGGGACCAGGGCGTTAAGAATCCCCCGGTACCAGAGCTCCAGCTCCTCAGCGGTTTTCCGGCAGTCAAAATACCGGATATCCTCCTCATTGTCCAGGCTGCAGTAAGTCATCCGTATGCCGACGGCGGGAAGGCTGTTTTTTCCGGCATAGAAGCAGGCATAGCACATCGCCTGCGCCAGGTGTACCGGTACCGGCTCCTCCATCCCTGCCAGATCGCGGTAAACGCCCTTGATCTCTTCGATCACGGGCTCTTCCCCGTCGATAATCCCGTCCGCGCGCCCTTCCACTGTGATGCTGAAGCCGGAAACCTCATCCGTACGGGAAAGGGGCACTTCCGCCCGGTAGGCGCTTCCCTGCGCTTTCTGCAGTCTCCGGTGAATGCGGCTCCCCGCCGCCATGGCGTCGCTTCTGGCCTCCGCTGTGATCCGGTTGTCGATATCCCCGGAGCGCAG
>ONXW01000328.1 GCA_900321915.1 uncultured Eubacteriales bacterium | reverse complement strand
GACCTCTATGAAAACTGGACCGACGTCTCAGGGCTTCTGGCGGCGGACCCGAGGATCGTGGAGATGCCGAAGCGCGTGGAATACATGAGCTACCGGGAACTCCGGACGCTCTCCTACATGGGCGCCTCCGTGCTGCACACCGACGCCGTCCTTCCGGCCGCCGACATGGGAATTCCCATCAATATCCGCAATACGGATGACCCGGACAATCCGGGAACCATGATTGTGCGGAAGCTTCCGAAGGGACAGAAAAAGTACCCCGTGATCGGGGTGGCCGGACGGAAGGGGATGTCCGTGATACAGGTGGAAAAGGTGATGGTCAGCGACGGTTCCGGATTCAGCGCCATCATGCTGGATATCCTGAAAAACCGGCAGCTGCCCTTTGAACAGTGCCTGACCGGCATCGATTCCATTACCCTGGTGATACGGGACGACCTGCTGGAAAGCTGCAAGGAAGACCTTCTGGAGGAGATTCGGGAGACCCTTCACCCGGACTTCCTGGGAGTAAAAGAAAACCTGTCCATGATCGCTGTCGTCGGGGAGAAAGGAACGGAATCCTCCGACGCCAACGTGATGGTCCTGCAGGCCCTGACACGGGCGGGCATCGAGATCAGCACCATCAACCAGGGTGCCGGGAAACTGAACCTGCTTATCGGCGTTCCGGAGGAACACTACGAGGATGCCGTGCGCGCCGTCTACAGCACCATTTAGCGCGGGAGGAATTTACATGAAACTGCATCAGATGCCGGTTGACAGCCGCATGAAAAAACGGCTGGGAGCAATCTCCCCGGACGTGAAGCAAATCCTGGAGCACCCGGAGTTCCGGAAGCTCCGCGGCTTTCCGCGCCACGGATACACGAACACCCACGACCACAGCCTGCGGGTGGCTGATATGGCGTCACGGCTGGCCGGAAAGATGGGGGTCGATAAGGAGAGCGCCGTGCGCGTGGGCCTGCTCCATGACATGTGCTTTGTCAGCTATTACCGGAACCGCAGGATTCCGAAGAAGGAGAGGCATCCGGGACTATATGCCTTCTATCACCCGGAGGAGGCTGCGGAAAACGCGAAAAAGTTCGGGCTGGACAGGAAAGAGCTGGACGCCATCCGGGCCCACATGTTCCCGCTGGCAGTCCATCTGCCGAAAAACAGGCTGGCCCTTGTGCTGACGCTCTGCGACAAGAAGATATCCGCGCAGGAATGCTTCTACTCATTCTGCAGGAAAATCCGCCTGAAGATGTCTGAGAAGAAGTGAGGAGAAGGCGGAAATGGAGACGTGCCTATGAACCTGGATAAGCTGAAAAAGCTGTTTAAGGCTGCGGCCCTCGGCGCCGCGATACTCTGCCAGGCGGGATTCGGCCCCGCGGACGAGCTTCAGGAGGACCGGGATGCCTCCGTCACCGTTAATGCCGTATATCTCGGCGTCGCCGGCTACGGCACGGCGCAGGTGAACAGGGAGAACATGACCCGGTTCCTTTACCGCTTTTTCATTGACGGGGAGGAAAAAGAGCTGCCCATGGTTAACGGGACCGCCGACGCGGCGGGAGAGTATGATTACCCGCTGCAGAACCGCCTGAAGGAGGGATATCCCTATATCCTTGAAATCTCCGGCGGAACCGTGCGCGATGTGAAGGAGCTGGATGCCGGGGAGGTCAGGATGCCGCAGCTTCCCGTGCGGGGAACGCCGGGGGTCAGGACGGTGCGGAACTTCCTGGCGACGGCCATGGAACCTGTCGGAACGACGCTGTACATGTACGGCGGCGGCTGGGACTGGCAGGACAAAGGGTCCGCCGTACAGGCGCGGACCATCGGGATATCTCCCGACTGGGTGCGTTTTTTCAGCTCGCAGGACGCGGATTATAATTATAAGACGGTAGTGCCCGCGGAAAGCTATTACCCCTACGGCGGGTATAATGAATACTATTACGCCGGGCTGGACTGTTCCGGCTACGCCGGATGGGTCCTGTACAATACCCTGAACCGCACGGACGGGGAGGAAGGCTATGTCCGTGACTCGTCCGCATTTGCCAGGATACTGCAGGGTTACGGCTGGGGGAGCATGGCGGACCCCGGCCTGCAGACCGGCGTCTGCCCCGGCGATATCGTGAGCACCGACGGCCATGTCTGGATATCCCTGGGAACCTGCGATGACGGGAGCGTGGTGATTCTGCACTCCTCACCCTCGGTGAGCAGGACGGGACACCCGGGAGGCGGCGTCCGGATAGACGCCGTGGGATTTGACGAATCCTGCGAGGCGTACCGGCTGGCAGACCGCTACATGTCGGCATTTTACCCGGAGTGGTACAGCCGCTACCCGGTCACCCTCAGGGGCCCGGCGGCATACCTTTACTGTCCCGCGGGCATGACGGGGCGGTTTATCTGGGATGTTTCCGGAGGAGGCGTTCTCACGGATCCCGAGGGGATCCGGCAGATGAAGCCGGAGCAGGTGCTGAGGAGCCTGTTCGGAGAGTGAGGAGACGTAGAGGAAGGAGATGCGGAAGATGAAGATACGGTACGGAGCTCTGGTCCTGGCGGGATGCCTGGTTCTTGCAGGATGCGGGGCAAAGGATGCGGAGGTAAGGGAAGCGGAGACCGCGGCACAGGAGACGGAAGCGCAGGAGGCGGAAGCCCCGGCACAGGAGAGTGAAAATCCGGAAGCCGCGGCTGGAGTACCCGCGGATGAGGCGAAGGATGCGGAGGCGGCGGAAGAAGACTCCGAAGGAACGGACATTTACGCGGAATTCCTGAAGAACGGGGCCGCGATGACGGTCCATAAGGACGGCATCCGCTCCGGCGGGCTGGATTTCTCCCAGCTCTATGAGGAGGGGGAGAGCTGCACGCTGCAGGATGTGGAGGACAGGACGGCGGAATGCCTGGTCCGGGAATGGGCAAATCCCGGGGAAGAGGTGGAGCCGGAGGTTCTCTGGGCGATGGTGGACTGCGGGAATGACGGGGAGGAAGAGCTTGCTCTCTGCATCACGTATCCCATGCCGTCCGAACAGTGGAGACAGTACATGATCCTGAAGGACAAAGGGGATGAGCTTGCCCTTTCCTACATGGGCTGCGCATGGTCCCGGGATGATATCGTCCCCGACCGCTTTGGGTATATCGCGGAGGACGGGTCCGGCGGCGCCGCCGTCCACCTGTTTGACAAAAGCTTTGTGGATAAGGACGGAAACTGGCATTTCCTCTACGGCGCGGAGACGGAGGTGTATCCGGAAAACCTGTATTATGAAGGGGAATTCCATGACATGTCGGGTTACGGCCTGGATCTGTCTGACCTGATGGTCCTGAAGTATTATTTTGAGCCGGAGTGGAGCGAAGACCGGCCCACATGGCTCACCTATGCCCTCTATGAGGATTCCTATGACCAGGAGGACACCTACGGCCTCTTCTGGAAGTTTAGCGGGGATTCGTCCATCTACGGGGAGGACAGCGAATACCACAGGGCATTTGCTGAGGAAGGCATGGAGACCGTCACCATGGATGAGATAGAGGAGATGATCGCGTCCCGGATGGAAGAAACCGGTTTTGAGAAGAGTCTGTATTACTCCGGGGAAATGCCGGACTGGAAGCAGCTCATGCCGGGAGACGTGTCGGTCGCCTTTGAGGAAGACGCCGGGGAGCTGCCGGACGATATCCTCGAGACAGTGATTGAAACGGGAGAGTACAGTACCCGCCTTGTCTTCAGCGCCAAAAAGCCGGTCCGGGATTTCCGGATCCTCGCGGTGGAGCTGGAAGATGTGGGTCCCGACGGAAAACCGCTCTTCCGGACGGAAGAGAAGTATCTGCAGAAGCAGCTTGAACCGGGGAAACCCCTGGCGGCGGAAGTGGTATTTTACGGGGATCTCCCGAATATCGGGTTCTCCTACACGGACGGGGACGGGAAAGAACAGCGGTTTGCCGTCTTTGTCAGCGGTAAGGACGGTTCCCTGGAGCTTTCGGGATTCTGACGGGCCGGACGTACCGGAAAAACATGATGAGTGAACAAATGAATACTGTGAAAAAGAAAGATGCCCGCGTCGAGCTCCTGAGAATCCTTGCCTGCTACCTGGTCATCCTGATGCATGTCAGGACCATCGCGGTGCTGGATGACGGGACAATCGCGGACTGGGCCCTCCTGGCCAACATGCTCTCGGCGCCGGGGGTGGGCCTGTATTTCCTGATCTGCGGGTGCTTTATCCCGCTTTCCGGGGTCCTTAAAGCATGGAAGAACTTCCTTCTTCGGATCGTCGTGCCGGCCCTGGTCTTTATTATCGCGGCGGACCTTCTGGACGGATGGCTGTCCGGGGACTGCGGCGTCCTGCGGAGTATACTGCAGTCGGATCTCCGGGAGATTTTTTCCGGGATCCTCACCGGATTTCTCCACGCGGACGCCTGGGCCATGGGGCGCTGCACGGGACACCTGTGGTTCCTGTTCAGCTACGGCACGATAATGCTGTGGATGCCTCTGTTCCACGCGGTGGTAATGGCTGACGGGAAGAAGGCGCTGGCCTTCTTTACCATTCTGTCCCTCTGTTCCCTCCTGATTGTGGATTACGCCACCCTGTTCCCGGTGTCCTATGCCGTCCCCATGCCGCAGCTGCCCCCCTGGGAGCTGATGTACGCGGCGGCGGGATACCTCCTCTATCACGGCATAAAAAAGCCGTCAAAAGCCGGCGCGGCTGCCGCGGCCGGCCTGGCGGCCATTCTCTGTGTTATGATGTTCTGCGGACAGAAGGCCCTGTACCTGAAGGGCCTGGCAGCGGGCGGGACGCCCGCGGAGGTGGGATTAATCCCCTATTACCTGAACTGGCTGAGCGGCCTCTGCGCCGCCTGCGCCATGGCAATCGCGGCGGCGGTGTTTTTCCTGCCGGAGCCGCAGGGCAGGATTTATAAGGCGGTCTGCGCGGCCGGCGGGGTGACGTACCCGGTTTTCCTGCTGCACTTCCCGATTATCTATAAGATCCGGACGCTGGGCCTGGAAAATGCCGGGAAAAATGCTGCCGTCCGCGGCGGGGCGGCGGGAAATCTCCTGTTTACCCTGCTCTACGCACTGGCGGTATTTGTAATCTCCGGGCTGCTCGGGTACGCCCTGCAGAGGGCCTGGGGTTTTCTCAGGCTTCACATCCGGCTGTAGCCGTTTTTCATCCGAAGGCTGGCTTATAAAGAAACCGGCTGCGCGGGTTTCTGGCCCGCCCAGCCGGTCTCTCTTTGTAAATCCGGAAAAACTCCGGAAGTTTCCGCAGCTTTACTGCTTTCCCGCGTCCCTTGCCTCCTGCAGGATATCCGGGATGTAGCAGTCAACGGCGTAGTCGCCGCCGAGGTACTCTTCGCTCAGCTTTGTGAGAGTGCCGTCCTCATACATCTCGTGCAGGGTTTCGTTGATCTTCTCCACCAGGTCGGAGGATCCGAGACGGCAGCCCACTGCGTAGCGGGACATCTCGCCGCCCATATCCGCCACGATGTCGATATACTTGAAATCGTAGCCGGACTGCTTTGCCATGTAAGAGAAGGAGACGCTGTCGCCGATGATGGCCTCACATCCGCCGACATCCAGCTGCATCAGAAGTTCCGCGGTGGTATCCTGGTAAATGAGTTCGCCGAAGGTATCGACCTTGGCCGGGTCAAGACGGATGATATATCCGTTTCCGGCCTGGCAGGCTACGGTTCTTCCCGCGAGATCGTCCAGGCTTTCAATGTCGGAATCCTTTTTGGTCACGATGGCGCCGCCGTCCATGCAGTACACATCGGAGAAGCTGACGACCTGCAGGCGTTCCTCATTGATACCGAGTCCGCTCCAGATGATATCGATGCTCTTGGAGTTGAGCTCCTGCTCCTTGGAGGACCAGGCCACGGGCTGGTACTGGATCTCAATGCCCCAGCGCTTGCAGAGCTCTGCCGCGCAGGCCAGGTCAAAACCGTCGTATTTGCCGTCGTCCGCCTGGTAGCTGAAGGGCGGGAAAGCGTCGTCGAAACCGACGATCATGGTTCCCTTATCCATGATATAGGCATAATCGCCGGACCCTGCGGCGTCTTCCGCTGCCGGCTCTTCGGCTTTCTCTTCCGCGGATTCCGCGGATTCCGCAGCTTCCGTCTCCGGGGCGGCTGTCTCGGCAGCGGCAGTAGTTTCCTGCGGTGCCTGTCCGCCGCAGGCGGCAAGGCTGCCCATCAGGGCGCAGGCCAGAAGCAGGCTGAGTGTTGATCTGAGTTTTTTCATACTGTTTTCCTCCCTTTTATTCATTTATGCTTCAGGGGAAAGATATTTCCCCAGGAAAGCCTTTGTGCGCTCATTCTCCGAGGAGAAGAGCTCCTCGGGCGTGCTGTTCTCCACGACGACGCCATTGTCCATAAAGATGATGCGGTCGGAGATGTCCCGCGCAAACATCATTTCGTGGGTGACGATCACCATGGTGGTATGTTCCTTTGCCAGAGCCCGTATGACCTTCAGCACCTCGCCGGTCAGCTCCGGGTCGAGGGCGGAGGTGGGCTCGTCGAAAAAGAGAACCTTCGGGCGCAGGATCAGGGCGCGGGCGATGGCGGCGCGCTGCTGCTGGCCGCCGGAAAGCTGGTAGGGATAGGACGACGCCTTGGATTCCAGCCCCAGCTTCCGAAGAAGCTCCATCCCTTCCTTTTCCGCCTGCTCCCGGGGAACCCCGTGAACCGTGATCGGGGCCTCGGTGACATTTTTCAGGATGCTCCAGTGGGGGAAGAGGTTGAAGTTCTGGAAGACCAGACCGGTTTTGGCCCGGAGCTCCCTGAGTTCCTTTTCTTCCGCGTAGACGGGTTTTGCGCCTTCTTTATCCGCAGTGGTGACCAGGGGCATGCCGTCGACGAAGATACTTCCGCCGTCCACCGTCTCCAGGTTGGTGATGCAGCGCAGCAGCGTGGTCTTGCCGGACCCGGAGGAACCGATGATGGAGATGACCTCCCCGTCGCGGACG
>ONXW01000326.1 GCA_900321915.1 uncultured Eubacteriales bacterium | reverse complement strand
CCTGAGGATACCGCCAGGAAGTGGGTTGAGTACCTGGGGGATACGGATGCGGTAATCAGCAAGGCCCGCGTGGATTATGACAAGGGCGAATATCAATGGGTTGCTCAGGTGACAAAGGAACTGGTCTATGCCGACCCGTCAAACCAGGCTGCCCGCGATCTGTGTGCTGATGCACTGGAACAGCTGGGTTATCAGGCGGAAAGTGGGCCGTGGCGCAGCGCTTACCTGATGGGCGCCTGGGAGCTGCGTGAAGGGAATCAGGCCGACAAGGAAGGCACCACCAAAGGGCGTGAAGCCATGCTGATGGGCATGACTGCCGATATGATGCTGGATTATATCGACATCATGACAGATTCACTGGCCGCGCAGGAGGATTCTTTTACCCTGCGCCTGAACATTGCCGATACTGGCGAGACCTTCCGGATTCTTCGCCGGGACGGCATTCTGCTGGTGTATCCCGGCGGCGTGGAAGATCAATGCGACTGCACACTGACCTGCACAAAACTTCAGCTGATGGCGCTGATGAACGGCAGGACTGATATTATCGAACAGATGACCGTGGAGGGCAATGGGACTGTTCCGGCACGGCTGGTGAAATACATGTCACCGATCAACCGCAATTTCAACATTATCGAACCCTGAAAGCCATGCAATACCGAAAGCATACAAAAACACGTTTATAAATAGAAGGCAGCGGCTGAGACTGCGCCGACACAGATCGGAGGAATGGCAAATGAAAAGAATCATTTTGTCTGTTGTAATGATCCTGCTGGTGTTCAGCGTCCTCATCATTCCAGGAACCGCGGCTCTCGCAGAAGGCGAAGCGGATCCCGCAGCGCTGAAGATACTGCTGGAGCAGGATGGTTTCTATGTGCAGGAAGGAATCTATCGTGAACTGGACACTGTGAAGGAAGCCTCCGCAGGGCGTCTCCTGAGCTGTTTCGGCAACAATGCAGGTTCTGCCTACATTGTTTTCAGCCTTCCCGCGGCGCCGGAGCAGGATACCTCCCTGGGTTCGGAAGAGCTGGGCTGGCCGGACGAGATCGCCGCCGCCTATGATGATCCGGCCATTGAGAACGCCCCGGCCAACCCTTATTTCGCTCCGGGCGGATGGGAGTATAAGCTTCGCCAGGATGAGGTGATTGTGCTGATTACGCCTCTCCCCGGCGAGTGCAAATACTATTCCTTCATCAACTACATCATGTTTGCCGAAAACAAACCGGGCAAAAATTATCAGGGTCTCCCCGGGATGTTTACCGTGGGGAATGAAACTACGGGGCTGTATCACCCCATATTCGGCTCCATCGGCAATTCTCTCAACATGACCAATATCCGCCACAGCGGGGAAAAGATCTTTGACACCGCGGCGGTAATCCTGATCGGCGCAAACCGGGATTCGATGAGCAAGGTTGCCGCGGACCTGAACAAGGCAGGCTATGAAGAGAGTATGATCAACTGCATGCCGATTCCTGCCGAAACCTATAAAATGGGCCTTCAGAAGGGTGCGGATACATTCTCGTTCCTGCAGAGGGTTTCCCAGGCGGCGGATCAGGCCGCCTACCGGGATTATCTGGATCATATCTCAGAGCATGCCGTTGTATACCGAGTGACCCCTGTTACCGAAACATCTCCGAATCCCTGGCCCAATGAGACGGTGATTCCACGCGGCGACGGTACGCATGAAGCGGCTGTGCTGCCCGGTGCGGAAGCCGCTCTCGAGGCGATCCGTGAGGCGCTGATCGCCGCCTGGTCCGAGGAGTATGATTATGAGGAGCTGGCAGGCGAGATCGCGGTCCCGGAAGGGTTGACCGCTTACTTTACGGACTTTAACGCCAAGGGTGATAATCGTGACGCCATGTATCTGATGACACCGGAATTCACGCTGAACAGCGATGAGGACTTTATCGTCGTTTATGGTGTGAACCACGCGAAAACAGGCAAAGCGCTGTACGCAAACACCGTCCTGTATGCGAAACCGATGCTTAATGGTGTCACCAGTATCTATGACTCGCTGTTTGAAGGCAGCGCCGCGCCGTGGCTGGGGGACAGCACGGAGAACGCGGATGCCTACTATGTTTACAGGCTGGCCCGGACAGCGGAGGATGACTGCACTGCCGTTATTCCATACTCCACCGGCAACGAACAGGGCAAGTACTACGGCGTGGACAATTTGAACCCGCTTGTG
>ONXW01000325.1 GCA_900321915.1 uncultured Eubacteriales bacterium | reverse complement strand
TGCCGGAGGAAGAAGAATACCCCGGAGAACGGGAGCTGTTAGACACGATTCGTTCAGAATGCCGGAAATACAACGATTACTGTGACAGGATAGAACTTGAAAAAATAAAGAAAGAATGCCTGCTTTAACAGAAGTTATATAGGAATGGAGAATGCCTGATAAAGTTCTCTCAACACAGCGCCTTGGGGTTCAAAACGATCCCCGGACGCTGTTTTTTGCGCAGCCGCCTGCCGGGCGGCTATTTCCTGCATATGGTATACTGATGATATGTGCAAGCTGCTTGCCGGAGCTGTGGTCTGGTAATTGACAACCGTACGGAGAGGAGGTGACAGAGTAAATGGAACACCTTAGATGTGTAGTGGAGCGCATCACGTATCAGAATGCGCAGAACGGCTACTCTGTCATTAAGTGCCGGGCCAAGGGCTTCCAGGACCTGGTGACTGTGGTCGGCTCCATGCCGGATGTCCATGTGGGAAGCGTCCTGTATCTCGGCGGCAGCTGGCGGATCGACGCGAAGTACGGCAGACAGTTTTCCATGGAGACCTTTGAAGAGACGCTGCCGGCGACGGTCTACGGCATTGAAAAATACCTGGGCAGCGGCCTGGTGAAGGGCGTAGGGCCGAAATTCGCCGGCCGTATCGTCAGGCAGTTCGGCGCCGACACCCTGAATGTGATCGAGGAGGACCCGGACCGCCTGCTGGAGGTCGCCGGTATCGGCAAAGTCAGGGTGGAACGGATCAAAAAGAGCTGGCAGGAGCAGAAAGAGATCAAGAACATCATGCTTTTCCTGCAGAGCCATGATGTCTCCACCAGCCATGCCACGAAGATCTATAAAACTTACGGAAACGACAGCATCAAGGTCGTGCAGGAAAATCCTTACCGCCTGGCGGATGATATCTGGGGCATCGGTTTTAAGACAGCGGATACCATCGCGGAAAAGATGGGCTTTGACCACGAAAAATATGTGCGCCTCAGGAGCGGCATTCTCTACACCTTAAACAAGCTCTCTGAGGACGGACATTGTTACGCCACGCGGGAGATGCTTCTGAAAACCGGGGCGGAGCTGCTTGCCGTTGATGAAAACGTCCTTTCCATGACATTGGATGAGATGATCCACGCGGAGGATGTGATCACTGAGCCGGTCCCGCTTCCGGAAGACGCCGCGCCGGATGCTGTGCCGGAAAAGGCCATTTATCTTCCGCCTTTTTACTTCTCCGAGGCGGGAACGGCAAAGCGTCTGGGCGCCATTTGCGGAAATCACCAGGGAATCCATGTGGATCCCGCCGGCCTTAAGGAGCGCATCAGCCGCAGGACGGGTATGCATTACGACGAGGTCCAGATGCAGGCGATCCTCATGGCGGTGCGGAGCAAGGTCCTGGTGCTCACCGGAGGGCCCGGCACAGGAAAGACGACCACCACCCTCGGGATCATAACAGCCTTCCGGGAAGCCAGAGCGAAGATCCTGCTGGCAGCGCCCACTGGCCGCGCCGCAAAGCGTCTTTCCGAAGCAACGCGGATGGAAGCAAAAACGATACATCGTCTTCTGGAAGTAAAGCCTCCGGAGGGTTACCAGAGAAACGAGGAGCATCCGCTGGAAGGGGATGTGCTGATCGTGGACGAGTGCTCCATGATCGACATCATGCTCATGTACAACCTCCTGAAGGCAGTTCCGGACACCATGACGCTGATTCTGGTGGGGGATATCGACCAGCTGCCGAGTGTTGGCGCCGGCAATGTGCTGCGGGATATCATCGATTCCGGACAGTTCCCGGTGGTGCGTCTCACCCGGATATTCCGGCAGGCGCAGACCAGCCGCATCATCATGAACGCCCACCGTATCAACAGCGGGAAGATGCCGGATATCTCTAACGGATCAAAGAGTGATTTCTTCTTCATGGATATGGAAAGCCAGGCCGGGAAGAAAGGGCTGGACACCGAGGACAGCGCGGTCCTGGCAGAGGAAGCGGCGCAGACCATAACGGAACTTGTCACCACCAAACTTTCTCGCTATTACCGGACACCGCCCTCTGAGATCCAGGTCCTGACACCCATGCAGCGGGGCGTGGCCGGAGCGGCGAACCTGAACCAGACCCTGCAGCAGGCCCTGAATCCCGGGGACCAGGGGCTGAAGCGCGGCGGGTTTCTTTTCAAAGCCAATGACAAGGTCATGCAGATCCGGAACAACTATGACAAAGAAGTCTTTAACGGGGACATCGGCGTCATACAGTCCGTGGATCTGGAAGAACGGGAGCTGACCGTCGTTTTCGATGAGCAGCGCCCTGTTACTTATGATGTCACGGAGCTGGATGAACTGGTGCTGGCCTACGCCACGACCATCCATAAATCCCAGGGCTCGGAGTACCCGATCGTCGTGATCCCGGTGCTGATGAACCATTTCGTGATGCTGCAGCGGAACCTCATCTATACCGGCATCACCCGCGCGAAGAAGGTTCTGGTACTGGTCGGGACCAGGAAAGCGCTTGGGTATGCCGTACGCAATGTTACCGTCAGCAAACGGAATACCATGCTGAAGGACCGCCTGCAGAGACTGCAGCTTATGCCGGGGCCGATGCCGGCACCGGAAGCTATGTCAGAGGCAGAGGATTCCGCGAAGGCACAGGTGGGTCCGGCAAAGATCATCAAATATCAATCAACTGACTCTGCGTCGATCCGGAAGGTGGCGGAGCCGGCGGCAACGTACGATGCCGACATTTCACAAGTGTCCCGGGAGGCCCGTTTTTCCCATGAGGAATGGCTGAAAAAGGATCTGTTTGAACGACTGGCGCAGTCAAATTTCCGCAGCCGTTTTAAGCTCACGGAGGCAGACCGGCTGTATATCCGAGAGAAAGGTATGGACACGATTCGTTCTCATGCCGTGGAGATCATACGTCAGCGGTTATCAGCAGCTGAACCGAGGAATGACGGAAAACAGACACCGATGAGGGGTGCTCCCAAGGGCCATCCCGTTTTTCTCGGGCAGCACGCCACAGGCACCTGCTGCCGGGGATGCCTTGAAAAGTGGCACGGCATCTCAAAAGGGAAGGAATTGACGGAAGAGGAGCAAAGCTATATTGTCGACGTACTGATGCTGTGGATCGACTGGCAGATGAAATAAGACCAAACTAAACAAGGCCGTCTTGATCCAGGGCATTACAGACGAACCCTTAAACAATGCGGGACGCGAGCCGTACAACTATGCCGTCAATATTGTCGAGGCGGGAGAGGGAAGAGTGTGCCTGATTGAGGCAGACAAGCTGTATCATGATTCTTCGCTGGCAGTAGTCGGTATAAAATAATAAGGGAAACTCATGAATGACACCATCTGGGATTGCAGTATAATTCGTTGAAAGCTCATTATGAAAATAATAAATCACTCGGCTCTGCCGAACGACCTGGCGGAGCGTACAGTAAGAGAATGTGTCCTGGCTTATGAGACTTTATATGGTGGTCCGTCCTGTAAGGTCGAATTTATACTCTGTGATTCTGAGGATGCCCTGGTGAAGGAGCGGATCCGTATTCAGGGCAGGGATGAGCTGCACGGTCAGAAATTCTATAACGGCAGCTTCCTTCCGCCGGAAGAAAAGACGGATACTCTTATCATAGTGGTCGTCGCGGAGAACAAGGTTATCCAGGGAGCCAGGCAGTTTTTCAAAGAAGAAGATAACGGCAGTCTCCGGGACACAGGTCTTTCAAAGCCGGAGCTGGAACGCCGGGGAGTAAAGCTCATGGCGTTTTTCTCCTTTGCGGAAACCCTGCTGCACGAGTACTC
>ONXW01000323.1 GCA_900321915.1 uncultured Eubacteriales bacterium | reverse complement strand
TCCGGAGCCGGAGTGGCTCGTTCCGGAGGATCCCGAGAAAGAACTGTGGAAGGTGGAACCGCCGGAGGATCCGCCGCCGCGGTCCGAGGACTTCGGTGCCGGCGGTACATATCTCCTGTCGGTACGTGTATTGATAAGGTGGTCGCCTCCCATCGCTGCCACCCGGAGGCTTCCGGGCACCAGGTAGCGGTCCGCGTTGACCTGCGGCTTCGGCACCTTCATGCGGGCTTTCGCGCCGCCCAGGGATACGCCGCCGAAGATGGATCCCAGACCTGAGCCCATAACCAGCGTCATGAGCCAGTAGAACAGGGACCTGGAAACGCGCCCCGTCTTCTCCATGTGCGCCACATTGGAGAGCCATCCGCTGGCGGAGCTGTAATACTTTCCGGCGTTCGCGTCGTCCTCGGCAAAACCGAGGAGGCGGTCCCGGTTGACGTCCGTCAGCTTCTTCAGGCCGGTTCCGGAGGCGTACATATCCGTATGGCCGTTGTAGCCGCCGTCCCGGAACATGGTCAGGACGATGCCGTCGTAGTTGTTCCCGAAGCCGTAGCCGCACTGCTTATAGTACAGCTCCGCGTACTCGTACGGGGAGAGGCCGGCGGGACTCTCCGCGGTGTGGACCACCACGTCAAGCCCGTATTTATCGGAAATCTTCTTGGCCTGGTCTGTCAGCTTCTGAATCTCGTCCGCGGTAAAGAGCCCTGCGGTATCGTCGATTCTCGGCGCCGACGCGTTGTTGGTCCGGGCGGCGTCGGTGTAGTCCGGGTCATACCATTCCGGCGGGAAGGGCATTCCCTTCGTGTACAGCGTGTAGAAATTCTCGATCCAGTCCGCGGCGCCGTCGCCGTACTGTCCGTTTACCATGTACTCATAGAGCACATCGTCCATCTGGTTCGCGAACTCTTCGGTGTAGAGGGCCTTTGTCTCCTCGCCGGTGCAGACGGTATAGAATCCGCGGTCCTCCGGATCCATGCAGATGAGGAGGCAGGCGCCCTCAAAGTCGTCGCCCATGCCGTAGCCGTTGAAATCATAGAAATCCGCCGCCAGGATGTTGTGCTCGAAGCCGTAGGCGGAACTGTCCGTATAGATGACGATATCCCGGCCGATCTCGCCGCGGATTTCGGCAAGGCGCTGTTCCATCTTCTGCTCTTCCGCATCGGTAAAGAGGTCCGCCGCGTCCACGACGCGGGAGGCCGATGCGTCCTGATAGCGGGTAAAGTTCTGCGGCTCCACAGGGTACCACGCGGGCTTGCCGGTTCCCGGCCCCACATGTACGTTGCCCGCCATATCGGTGTAGCTTTCCGTCGGCATCTCCGCTCCGGAACCGGCACCGGCTGCTCCGGCCGCGCCGGCCGCAGCTGCGCCGCCTTCCGCCTGGGCGATCTCCGCGGAGAGATCCTCCGCCTGCCCTGCCTGTACCGGCGCGGCAGCCGCGCCTTCAGGATGCTCTTCCAGATATTTGGAGATATGCTTCGCCGCCGCGTACATCATCCCGTACACGCCGTACTGTTCGCGGTATCCCGGGATAGTGCCCTCGATAAATTCCAGGTAATCCTCCGGAATCCTCTCCGCCGCGTTCCCGTAGGTGAAAATCTCCGCCTCGCCGGTCTCCGCGTCGCATACCATAAGGAATCCGTCCGCATTTGCCCCGTAGCCGTAGCGGGACGCGGTATAGTGGGTATCCGCAACATCCTCGAAGCTGCTGCCCTCATAGTCCTCCGGCCGCAGGGCCAGGAGGGTCACATCGACCTTCTGCTCCTTCATGATCTCGATGCACATGGCATCCAGGTCATTCCTCTCCGCGTCCGTCAGCTCCCCGGACATATCGGAAGCCCGGTAATAGTCTTCATTCCAGTCCGCGGCGTAAGCCGGAACAGCCCCCGCAAAGAGGAGCAGAACGAGAATCAGCGATAATAACCGTATCATTCGTTTCATCCGGACTCACCTCCCCATAAGATACTTGACAATCGCCAGTACCAGCACCACTGCAGCCACAGCCAGCATGCGGACCAGGAAATACTGCATGCTGACGCTCGAATCGGTGGGAATATCGCCGACCACCTTTCCCGTCTGGCCATTCACGGCGAAGCTGTAATTCTTTCCCCCGTGCATGATATCAAACAGGTAGATCGGGAAGAGGAGATACTTCGCGTCCAGCTTGTATCTCACATCTGAGTTCGTCCTGCGCACATTTGAGAACCCCGTCACGCTTCCCGCGGCGATGTTGGCCGCGCTGTTCAGGATGCGGTCCTCCGCCCTCTTCGCGATGTCGTCCTTGGGCACATCGAAGCGGTCCGCGGTAAATCCGGCCAGGTACCGCATGTCAAAGGGCTTGACTTCCTTCATGTCAAAGGGTTCCATGGAATCCATCAGCTTGTCTTCCACGCGGCCGCTGGCATCCACCGGAACTGAGTCAAAGGAAGCATTGACGTCACGGCCCAGCGCGTAGGTGCTTGTCTCCGTGATCTCATAATCCCCCCGGCGGTAGGAATTGCTCTTGTCCCCGTTAAAGTTCATACGGCCGACGACCGTGCCGGAGAAGACCCAGAAGGGAACGTAGACGCCGGTCACCTTGCCCATGGTGCTCTCCGAGAAAAAACGCCTCGGCAGCAGCACCTTTCCCTGGTAGAACCGGTTCATGGCAGCCGGCAGCTCCTTCGCCGTGATCTTGAAGGGAATCAGGCCGTTCGGGCGGAGCTTTCCGGAAACCTTTTCCGTCAGCACGATATTGTTCCCGCAGTAGGGGCATGTCAGGGCAATCTGGGACGGCGGGGCAATGACCTCGGCGCCGCAGGATACACAGTTATAGACAGG
>ONXW01000322.1 GCA_900321915.1 uncultured Eubacteriales bacterium | reverse complement strand
TTTTCCGTATGCCCCGCATACTCCACATAACTATATCACAGTTCGGAACCGTCTTCAACATTCACGCCGCTCTTTACTGCACAGAAGCGATATAGCCGTTCATGGCCCACTGGTAGCTTTCCAGCGCCTGCTGCAGGTTCATGTCCGCCGTCTCCATCTCAATCTGGCGGGACGCGAGGGAAATCTGGGCATTCAGGTATTCCAGGCTGCTGATCATGCCGAGCTGCATTTTGGTATCCGCAATGGACATGTTCTTCGTCTCCGTGACGAGGGCGGCCTGCGCAGCCTGCAGGGCTGTGTTGTCCATCACAACGGTATTGTACATGGTCCTGACCGAAGACCGGATGTTCTGTTCCTGGTTCGCGATGGTCCGCTCCATATTCCTTTTCTCTGTGGAGCCCTCCTCCATGTTGGCCAGGAGCCTCCGGTTGATTTTCAGGGAAATGTTGTTGTCCACGGCCGTCTGGGCGTCCAGATCCGGGTTCAGGCCCGCAATAATCGCGGCATTCGCCTTCGGCAGGTCCTCAATCACCGGCTGGTCATTGTACTTCCATCCGGTGGCCAGGCAGAGCTGCTGCCTGAGGTTTTCCACATTGGCCTCCGTGGAGGTGATGCCGGACTGCAGGGACTGCACCGAATTCTGGGCCTTCAGCACATCCGTCGCCGTCGCCAGTCCCACTGCCTGCTGCCTCTGGGTCATCGCCAGGGACTGCTCCGCCAGAGCCAGGTTCTGCTGCATGGTTCCCAGGGATTTCCTCGCCAGATTGTAGGAGGCAAACAGCCCCTGGGTCTGCACCACCAGTCCCGTCTGGGTATTCTGGTGCGCCAGCTTCTGGGTTTCGCTGTCCTCATAGCTGGCGTCGGCGGACTGCCTGGTGGAAACCGATGACTGCTCTATCATGGCTGCAGCGGCCATCAGGGACGCGTAGGCGGAGCTCATGCCGGAAATCTGCTTTTTCGTGGCTGAATCCAGAGTGACCGCCACCGCCATGTCGCTCATCATCTCCAGGGCGTCCTTCATGGTATCCGCCGTATCCCGTAGATCCTCCGCGGAATCCGCCAGATCGCTGGCATTGTCATACTGGGTCTGCCGGATTTCGTTTTTGTCCTTCACGGACCTTCCCTGCTGGTAGGTCCCCTGGTTGTTCAGGTAGTAAGGGTTATACTCCTCCACCAGCATCTGAAGTTCATCGTACTCCATCACATTGTCCCTGAGCCTGGCCCAGGTCGCCTCATCGTGGGCGAACTGCGGGCTGTCCGCCAGCGCCGTCATGGGCGACGCCGCCAGGCACACCAGGGACAGCGCGGCTGCCGCCGCGCGGGTCCGGATATTTTTCATGGCATCCTCCTTAATAGGACGACTCGGAGATCAGTCCGTGCATCGCCCAGTCATAATCCTGCACTGCCTTTACCAGCGCAAGCCTTGCGCTTTCATGCGCCGCTTTCGCGTTCAGGTACGAAAGCTCCGCGTTCAGGTACTCGATCCGTCCCATCATTCCCAGGGACATTTTCCGGTTTGCGGCGTTCATGTCATTCTGCGCCGCCTGCCAGCTGCTCTCGGAAGCCTGCACTCCCTGGAGCTTCGCCTCCACCTCGCGGTACAGCTTTTCCATGGCGGACTGTATGGTCTGCTCCGACACGGAAACATTCCTCTTCTTAACCGCCCGGTTTACGGCGCCTTTTGCGGAGGCGTTCTTAACGCTCCGCAGGTCGTAGTTGGTCCCGATGGCCGCCGCGCTGTCCGCCGCGGGATTCATGGCCATGATCCTCGCCATGTCCGCGTCCGGGATAGGGGCAAATTCCACCGGGTCGTCCGCATTCCAGCCCAGCAGCACCTGGATGTTCTGCCGTATGGTCAGAAGGCCCGAGGACGCCTGCTCCAGCCCCTTCTGCGCGGACAGAAGACCCTGTTCGGCCGAGAGGACGTCAGCCTGGGACGCCAGCCCCGCCGCCGCCAGGTTCATCTGCATGTTCACATTAGCCTGGGCAAGCTCCACCGCTTTCTGGGCCACTTCCGTCTGCGCCGCCACGGTGTGATACTGTATCAGCAGGTTTTCCACAACCCGGGCCAGCGATCCCCGCACCTGCAGAAGGGTGTTTTTCTGCGCGGTCGGGAGCTCCCCGTTCGTCATCTTCTGGGCTTCCCTCCGCAGCGCGTGGGACATGGACCGGTATTCCTCATAGAGGACCCGGTCATCCTCCCGGATCTCCCGGGCTTCGTCCATCAGGTCAGAGGCCTCCTCCGTCAGCAGATCCGCCGCGTCCATGTTCAGGACCGCAGCGTTGATGGTATTTCTCGTATTCTTATAGGTCGGATTGTACTTCTCGATGCGCCCGGCAATCTCATCAAACTCCAGCACATTATCCTGAAGCCTGGCCTGCAGCGCCATATCCTGCTCCAGCTCCTCGTCCGTGGAGCCGGGCCCCGCCGCGTATGCCGGGCCAGCCGGCACAAGGCAGAGGAAAACCGCCGCGATAAGCGCCGCCCGTCTTCTCTTATCTTTTCTCATTTTCCGCCTCCCGACACGGCAGGCCCGTTCCCATGCGGGTACATATGCCGTCTCAGTCAAGATCCGGGATCTCGTCCTTCTTGCCCCGGTTCATCAGTTTATAGTACACAGGAAGCATCATCAGCGACAGCACGGTGGAAGCAAACAGGCCGCCGACATTGACCATGGCAAGGCCCTGCATGACCTCCCCGCTCCGCCCCAGGCCCAGCGCCATGGGGACCATGGAAAGGACCGTAGTCAGCGTTGTCATGAGAATCGGGCGGAGTCTCGTCGCGCCCGCCTCGATCAGGGCTGTATCCACGTCCATGGTATTCTTGTACAGGTTCGCCGTGTCCACATAGAGGATTCCGGCGTTTACGACGGTTCCGACCAGCATCAGGAATCCCAGGAGGGACGTCATGCTGATGGAGACGTCAAACAGGAACAGCGCCCCGAAAACACCGATCAGGGAGAACGGGATCGTTGTCATGACCATGAAAGAGAACTTCGGGGACTCAAACTGAGCGGCCATGACCACGAACACCAGGAAAATAGCCGTCAGGATGGCGTTTCCGAGAGAGCTGAACTCTTCATTCTGCATCTGGACCTGCTGATTGGTGCTCCGGGAGATCCCGGCCGTCAGGTTCGGGACCACCGTCTCCTCGTAAATCCTGTCTTCCAGCATCTTCTTCTCCTTCTCCGACACCGCGTCGGTGAAGGATCCCGATATGGTCACCCGGTACTCCCGGTCATCCCGGATAATATAGGTCGGGCTGTCCTTGAAATAGATGTCCGCAATGTCCGTCAGGGCGACGGAGGTTCCCGCGGGCGACTGCAGGACAATGCCCCGCACCTTGTCGATGGTATCGTACTCGTCATCGGCGTACTCAACCATAACGCTGATATCCTCGCCGTCCACATCGAGGGTGGTGGCTTCTTTTCCGCTGAGCATCATATTGACCGTGCCGCCCACCTGGGCCGCCGTCAGTCCCTCGGCCTGCGCCTTCAGCGGGTCTACCGCGATCTGGATTACCGGCGCGGAATTTTCCAGTGTGGAGTGGATCTTTGTCACCTCCGGCCGGGCCTTCAGCGCTTCTGTCACTTCCCCGGAAACGCGCTTGAGATCCTCGTACTGCGTGCCCTTCAGGATATATTCCACGTCATTTGTGCTGTAGGAAGACATCTGGGTATCCGAAGCCATCTTCAGGGAAATATTGCTGTCCGGCAGCGCGGTGAGAACAGGCTTCCACTCATTGATGATGTCCTTCGTGGTGCGCTTCCTTTCATCCTTCAGGTAGGCTGTCAGGGTCGCGTCGGAACCCTGGGAAACGGAGAGGCCTGTGCTTCCGTAAGAGAGCATATAGGACTCTACATCCTCGTCCTCCCGGACAAACTCCTCCACCTGTTCCAGCACCCCGTTCGCGGCATCCACCGTGATGCCCGGTCTCAGGCCGACGGTCACCTGGATCTGCCCGCCGTCCGTCTCCGGCATCAGCTCCGTCCGGACCTGGGTCGCCAGCCCGAAGGAAACCAGAAGGAGCAGCAGCGTTACGATCATAACCGTCTTTGTCCTGGGAAGGATCTTTTTCATCAGCCAGCGGTAATCCTTCTGCATCTCCGCGACAATGCCGGAAAGCGGCGCCGTCGTCTTCTCTGTCGGCCTGTACAGGGTATAGCACAGCGGCACCAGAGTCATTGCCGAGACGAGGGATGCCAGCATACAGAACACAATGGTAAAGCCCAGGGGCTTGAACAGCTGTCCGGAAAGTCCCTGCATCATCGCCAGGGGCAGGAACACTACGCAGGTGGTTATGGTCGACCCGATGATGGAGGCCAGCACGATGGCGCTTCCCTCCAGGGCTGCCGAGTGGAACTCCGCGAAGCCCTTTCCTTCCGTTGCGCGGAAGCAGCTCTCCAGGACGACGATGGAGTTGTCCACCATCATACCGACGCCCAGCACCAGCGCGCCCAGGGTAACCACGTTCAGCGAGAATCCCATGGCGCTCATGGCGATCAGGGCCGTCAGGATCGAAAACGGGATCGACGTGCCGACAATCATGGAAGCCTTGATATCCCCGAAGAACAGGAAAATGATGATCATCGAGATAATGACCGCCGCCACCATGGTCTTCATCACCGTTCCCAGGGCGGAGTTGATGGAATCACTGCTGTCATAGACCACAACGGCCTTCAGGTTTTCATTTTCTTCCTTCAGACGGTCGATGGTCCTGAGAACATCCCGGGACAGCTCGGATGCGGAACTGGAATCCTGCATGTGGATTCCCAGGGCGATGGTGTCCTGCCCGTTATACCGCCCGATGCCGGCCGCCTCTTTCAGGGACGTATTGACATTTGCCACATCCTGCAGGTAAATGACGTCGCCCGAGGCAAGGGTGATGGGAATCTGCTTCAGGCTCTCCATGTCGTCAAAATCCACGCCGGTGGATACAGACAGCTTTTGGTTTCCCACCTTCACCGTCCCCGCCGGGTAGGACAGGTCCGCGGTCGCCACCGCGTTCGCGACGGAGCTGATGCTCAGGTGGTACTGCGCCAGCTTCTCCGGGATCACCTCGACCTTGATATACTCTTCCCGGCCGCCGCTGACGTCCACGCTCGCCACGGACCCCAGCTTCTCAATCTCGGGCACGATGTTGTCATTCACATAATTGTATAGGTTCGACGCCGCGTCATTGTTGACGGCGATGGTCAGGGACGCCATGGAATTGATATCAAACTCCACGATCGTCGGCGTCTCCACGTCGTCGGGAAGCGTCGCCTTCACGATGTCCATGCTTTTCTTCAGGTCCGTGTAGGCTTTGTCCATATTTGTGCCGTACTCATACTGCAGCAGGACAAAGGAGACATTTTCCATGGAATAGCTTGTGGTCTGTTTCACATTGTTGAGCGTCGACAGATTGTCCTCTATCGGCTTTGTCACCAGCTCGCTGACATCCTCCGGAGCCGCGCCCGGATACATGGCGTAAACTACCATCATCGGCAGTTCCATATCCGGCGTCAGCTCCAGCTTGGAGGACAGCAGGGAAGAGCTTCCGAACACGATCAGGCACAGCACAACCAGGAATGTGGTGACCGGGCGCCGGAGAACCAGTTTCGTAAGTCCCATCCGTTACGCCTCCTTCTTCTGCGCCTTTGCGCCCTCAAAGAGCTCAGACGTCCAGGTCACAATCACTTCATCCTTCTTCGTCAGGCCTTCCAGGACCTCCGTTTTCTCGGAATCGTAGACTCCCACCTTGATGGGAATCTCGTGCACATCTTCCCCGTCCAGGATATAGACATAGGCCTGGCCGCCGGAATAGGAAACGGCTTTCGTCGGGATAACCATGGTATTTTCCGACTGTTCGGAGGTGACATAGAGCTTCACCGTGGCGCCTGTGGCCAGCGCGTTGGCATTGTCCACCGAGGCCTTCACCTTGAACAGGCCGGTGGCCGCGTCCACCATGGAGCTGACCTCCGTGATGACGCCGGTATAGCTGCTGCCGTTCTT
>ONXW01000186.1 GCA_900321915.1 uncultured Eubacteriales bacterium | reverse complement strand
CCGGCCGGGATAATCACCACATTGGTCTGTGAGGACTGTCCGCCGGACGCCGCAGGTCCGGACGCTGCAGGTCCGCTTCCCCTGCTGTTCACAACCGAAGCCACGCCGCTTCCGATGGATTCGGAGTAGGTCGGGCCGTTCTGTCTGCGCACGACATTGATTACATAAGTCCTTGGGGTTCCGTTGCCCGCTGTGACAATCACCGGGATGGCATTGATGCCGCTCTGGAGATTGACGGGTCCGATGCCCGCGATCGTCGCGGAAGCATCCAGGGCCGCAGCCTCGATCGTTACCTCCGTCACGGAGTCGTCCACGATCAGGTCATAGCTCATGGTATCCCTCTGGAAGGTCGGGGTCAGGGCAAATCCCGCCACGCCGAGGCCGCCCAGCTTATTGTTCGGGCTGCCGTCGCCGACCGGCCTGATGCAGGGCGCCGCCGGCATATTCTTGTACACCGGTATCGAGAAATCCACCGAGGCGGACATAAGAGCGGGAATTTTGGAAAAGCTGACCGCTTCGTCCGCCGCGCCCTCCACATTCGTCATGTACTGGTGCTTGTACCGGTTATTGGATGTCATGTTGAATTTCTTCAGGTAAAGGGTATCCTGCCCCTTCTGCAGGTAACCCTCGCCGTACCACTGGGCACCGCCGACAATGGCTTTGCGTGCACTGTTCCAGGGCCTGTCATAGCTTCCGCTCTGGGAAGCATACCAGAGTCCGCGCTGCACCGCAGTCATGCCGTCTGACTGGTACGCCTCGATATTGAAAAAGTTATAATATCCTTCGTATCCCGGTTCTCTCGCGGAAATGCTCTTTCCCGTCCCCCCGGAACCCTGTTCCTGGATGATCATCGCCGCGATGATATAGGGGCTCACCCCGGAAGCGGCAGCGGCATCCATGATGATATCCTGATATCCTTCCTGACGGAAGGCCTGCGCTGTCGTCGCGGTTGTCCCCTCACTCGCGTAGGAGTCGGCGCCCGGGGCAATGACCGCGGAACCCGTATTGCCGCCCGGGATGCCCTCGGAGGTTACATCCGAGCCGTCCGCGTAGTTTTCCCCCGGCGCACCGGGCACAACAACGATACCTGCAGACTGGGACGCATCCATCCCTGGGCCCGCAGGGCCTGTTCCGGAAGAACCGGTGGTCGTGCTCTGCCCCTGTCCGTATATGGGCGCCATCCCGGAAAGGAAGGTATCCTGCACCATGCTCTGCAGCCCTTCCCTGGTGTGAAGTCCCTGGTTGTAGGACTGGTTCATGAACTGGAATACCGTTTTTTCATTGATAAAGTTCCTCGGGTCCATAAAATAGGACACCAGGCTCTCGGAGGCCGCCACCCACGCGTCCCCGTCAAATCCCGGCCAGATGCCCGTATTCCAGTCATAGGCGCCGTCCGCCGTGGATTTCCAGGAGGAAATGCTGCCGCGGGCCACGAGGTTGCGCCCTATCACGCACTCCTCCTTCACGGCCGTCTCCCAGTCAATCCCGGTGTGATACGCCTTGAAATGCCAGTTCGGATGGGCTGCGTGAAGCTCCCGCAGGCCGGGCTTGTAAGATTCCGGAAAGCCCTGCTCCGCAAGCAGCGCCTCAAAATTCTCATCCGAGGGGACTGCCGCCGGCGTCCCTACGGCAATATAAGCGGAAGAAACATACCCCTCCGCCGTACCGCAGCGGATCTTATACCACAGATTCCCGTCTGTCCCGCTCTCCTGTCCCAGGATGGTCACGAGCGTCCCCTGTGAAAGCCTGCCGATGGCTGTATTGTCCGTTCCCGGGCCGGTCCTCATATTGACGTTGGTTCCGCTGACATAGGCTGCCATCTCCTCAGCTTTTACCACATGAATGCCGGAGCCGTCAAACACCTGTACCGCGGGACTCAGGGCCGTAAACAGGCCAAGCAGGAGCGCCGCCGCCCTGTATCTGAATCTCTTCATATATCATCCCTCAATAATAATAACAGAGCCACTTATCCATTAGTTATTATAGTGAATCCGCAGATAGGGCGCAATCAAAGTCACGAATGCGTAAACAAAAGAGATAATTTAGGAAGAAATGTAAGAATTCTGTAAGAGGCGCACATCTCGCGGCAAAGCCGCTACGATGTCCGTTGGCCGTCGAGTGGCCCCTCGTGCAGGCACGGTGGCCGTTCTCCGGCCTTATCGCGCAAAAAGGCTGCCGCACTTTCGTGCGGCAGCCACATATTCTGCGGAATTATACCGGATAATTCGCGCCGTTCACTTTGGCCGGGTCGATACCGGTTTTCTGTGCCTGGCGGTATTTGAAGAATTCTTCCGCAACCTGTGGGAACAGGGCGTAGGAAAGGACATCCTCATCCTGCATCTTGTAGGGGGCAATCTTCTGCTCGTACTCCGGAAGAGCCGGCTTCAGAAGGTCCGCGGGCCTGCAGGTGATGGGCTCGGCATTGCCGATAGCCTTCTTCTGCACTTCCTTGTCGAACGGCTTTACAGTCTGTCCGAACTCACCCATCAGGAGCTTCTTGGACTCCTTGGTGAACATCTTGTAGCGCTGTCCGAGAAGGACATTAAGCACAGCCTGTGTTCCGACGATCTGGGAGGACGGGGTAACCAGCGGCGGCTCGCCGAAATCCTTGCGGACGCGCGGAATCTCGGAAAGAACGTCGTAGTACTTGTCCTCTGCATGGGCTTCCTTCAGCTGGGACACCAGATTGGAAAGCATGCCGCCCGGCACCTGGTAGCGCAGGGTGTTGATATCCACGCCCAGAACCTTGGTGTTGAGAAGGCCGCTCTCGAGGGCAGCTTCACGCTGCGGACGGAAGTACTCGGCGATCTCCGCCAGCTTCTGCAGATCCAGTCCGGTATCGTAGGGTGTTCCGCGGAAGGTCTCAACCATAACCTCGGTTGCGGGCTGGCTGGTTCCCAGCGCGAACGGGGAGATTGCGGTATCGATGATATCGCAGCCTGCCTCGACAGCCTTCAGGAGCGTCATGGCAGCCACACCGGAGGTGTAGTGGGTGTGCAGGTCAACCGGGATGCTGACCTCAGCCTTCAGGGTGCTGACCAGCTCCTCAGCGGCATACGGGGTGAGAAGGCCTGCCATATCCTTGATGCAGATGGAATTGGCGCCCATCTCCTCAATCTTCTTTGCGATGTCTGCCCAGTACTCCAGGGTATAGGCGGAACCCAGGGTGTAGCTCAGCGCGATCTGGGCTTCCGCTTTCTCCTTCCGGGATGCCTTGACGGCAGTCTCCAGGTTGCGGATATCGTTCAGGCAGTCGAAGATTCGGATAATATCGATACCGTTGGCGACAGACTTCTGTACGAAGTACTCCACGACATCATCCGGATAATGGTTGTATCCGAGGATGTTCTGTCCGCGGAACAGCATCTGCAGCTTGGTCTTCTTGAAGCCGTCCCTCAGCTTGCGGAGCCTGTCCCAGGGATCTTCCTTCAGGAAACGCAGGCAGGCATCAAAAGTAGCGCCGCCCCAGCACTCCACGGCATGATAGCCGATCTCATCCATCTTGTCGATGATGGGAAGCATCTGCTCGGTGGTCATTCTTGTAGCAATCAGAGACTGGTGAGCGTCACGGAGAACGGTCTCAACAATCTTCACCGGCTTCTTTTCAGCAGCCGGCTTTGTGTTTTTATCAGCCATATCTAAGCCTCCAGATATTCAGATTCTGCCCGCCCCGCAGGGCGGGCCAAAAATATTGCAACTTATACCCCGAAGATTGCCATGAAGGTTCCGGCCGCGACAGCGGTACCGATAACGCCGGCAACGTTGGGTCCCATGGCGTGCATCAGAAGGAAGTTCGTCGGGTCTGCCTCCGCACCGACCTTCTGGGATACGCGGGCCGCCATCGGGACTGCCGATACGCCGGCGGATCCGATCAGCGGGTTGACCTTGCCGTGGGTAACTACCATCATAATCTTTCCGAAGACAACACCGGTCGCGGTGCCCAGGGCAAACGCGATAAGGCCCAGGACGACGATCTTGATGGTATCGATGTTCAGGAACGCCTCCGCGCTGGTGGTTGCGCCTACGGAAGTTCCGAGGAAGATAACCACGATGTACATCAGCGCGTTTCCTGCCGTCTCAGCCAGCTGTTTCACCACACCGGACTCCCGGAAGAGGTTGCCCAGCATCAGCATGCCGACCAGCGGAGCGGTGGTCGGGAGAATCAGGCAGACCACGATGGTAACGATGATCGGGAACAGGATCTTCTCCAGCTTGGAAACCGGGCGAAGCTGTCCCATCTTAATCTTTCTCTGCTCTTCTGTCGTCAGCGCCTTCATGATCGGCGGCTGGATAATCGGAACCAGAGACATGTAGGAGTACGCCGCAACGGCGATGGGTCCCATCAGTCCGGTCTGTCCCAGCTTACCTGCCAGGAAGATTGATGTCGGGCCGTCAGCGCCGCCGATGATTGAGATGGCAGCGGCCGCCTTGTCGTTGAATCCCATGAAGATCGCCATGAAGTACGCGCCGTAGATTCCGAACTGTGCCGCGGCGCCCAGCAGGAAGCTGGCCGGGTTGGCAATCAGGGGACCGAAGTCCGTGAGGGAACCGACGCCCATGAAGATCAGGGACGGGAGAATACTCCATTCATCCAGTTTGTAGAAATAATGCAGCAGACCTCCGACGCCTGAGGATGAATCCTCAATTGACAGCATGATGTCCGGATAAATATTCACCAGAAGCATACCGAAGGAAATCGGAAGAAGCAGCAGCGGCTCAAATCCCTTGCCGATGGCAAGATAGAGGAAAATGAGCGCGACCACAATCATGACCACGTTTCCGAGGGTGAGGTTCAAAAAGGCTGTCTGCTGAATAAGGTTGGACATGGTTGTTGTAAAATAATCCATTGATAACCCTCCTGTCGGGATACTGTTATCCCGCTTTCAGCGATGCCCTGTTAGTTCATGGTTGCAAGCTTTGCGCCCGGTTCAACCATCTCGCCGACAGATACATTGATAGATGCGATGGTTCCTGCCTGCGGAGCAACAATCTCATTCTCCATCTTCATGGCTTCCAGAACGAGGACGACCTGGCCGGAAGCGACATTGGTGCCCGGCTGTGCCTTGATGGCAAGGATCTTGCCCGGCATCGGGGACTCAATCACAACAGAGCCTTCACCGCCTGCTGCCGGAGCCGGTGCGGGTGCGGGAGCAGGAGCAGGTGCCGGAGCCGGGGCGGGTGCCGGAGCCGGGGCAGGTGCTGCCGGAGCCGGGGCCGGAGCCGCCGCGCTGTGTCTTGCCATCGGCTGTGCGCCGCCTGCTGCCGCAACCGGTGCCGCCGGAGCGATATCTCTCGCCGGAGCTGCCGGCCTGCGTAACGGGGCTGCCGCCCTGGGTGCTGCCGCCGCTGCCGCTGCAGCTGCGCCGGTCTTCTCTTCCACTGTTACATCATATTCAACGCCATTCACGGTAATGGTATAGCTTTTCATTATTTTATCCTCCGAAATTAAATTAAGCTCTTCTTACTCTGCGGGAAGTTCTCCGCCTGATGGAACGAACCACAAGCTCGTCTGCAGGAACACCGGTTGCTGCTGAAATAGCTGCCGTAATGACGGCGACCAGTTCCAGTTCGTCCACGGTCTCCTCCTGGACGGCCGGTTCCGGTTCGGGAACCGGGGCAGGCGCCGGTACAGGTGCCGGGACAGGTGCAGGTGCCGGAGCAGGTGCAGGTGCCGGGGCAGGTGCAGGTGCCGGGGCAGGTGCTGCCGCCGCTTTTGCCTTCGCGGCCGCTTCGCGGGCCGCAGCTTCCTTGGCTGCCTTGTTTTCTTTAATCTTCTTTTCCAGGGTATTGATCTTCTTAAACTGCGCGATGAGCAGGCTGATGAAGATCAGCACCAGGAACACCGTTCCCATACCCATCAGGGTGTTCAGACCGGCTTTTGCCAGTTTCTCTCCCGTCGTGTAGGCAGGAGCCACATTAATCTCTGTGGGGCTTAAGCGGGAAGCGCCGTTCTCATACACTTCTTCCGCCGTGAGAGAGAATGTCAGGTTGCGCTTCTCAAATTCCGCGTTCAGGATGGCTTTGTACGCATCCTCCCCGCTTCTCTCAATCTGTCTGCTGATAATCTCATGGAATTCCCCGAGGTCCTGCTTGCTGCTCTGCCAGGACTGGATCGCCGCTTCTGTGACGGGATCCTTCATCCTGCGGGCCTCTGTGAGGAATGTATTCAGGTCTTCTTCGCTGGCAGCGTCCAGCATCATCATATACTGTTCCGCGCCCTGCAGCATCTGCTGGCTGATAATCTCCGGAATCGGTTCCTCCTCAACTTTTTCAGCGGCGCAGGCAGAGAGTGCGAAGAAGCAGAATGCCATGATGACCATCAGCACGAAATTCTTTATTCTCTGTCTCATTTCTTCGTCACCTCATTATCAGATCGTGCCGTGTTTTCTGGAAGGCCGGTCCGCACTCTTGGAAAACAGCATCTCAAAGGCCGCGATAACGCGCTTCCTGGTCTCATCCGCATCGATGATATCGTCCACATAGCCCCTTCTTGCTGCCGCTTCCGCGGAAACTGCCAGTTTCTTGTACTCCTCTGTTTTCTCTTTCAGGAACTCTGTCTTTTTCTCTTCCTTCTCAAGCTCGTCGGCATAGATAATCTTGACAGCTGCGTCCGCATCCATGGCGCCGATCACGGCATCCTTCCATGCGTACACGATATCCGCGCCGATGGCCTTGCTGTTCATAACGACGGAAGCGCTTCCGAATGCCTTCTTTGTGACAACGGTAACCTTCGGCACGTCAGCTCCGGCAAATGCCGCCGTAAGCTTCGCGGCCGCCTTGGCAATGCTCTTTTCAACTTCCGCGCTCTTTCTGCTGAAGCCCTCGACATTCGCGAGCACAAGCAGGGGGATATTGAACGCGTCGCAGAAATTCACGAACTCCGCAGCCTTGCGGAGCCCTCTCGGGCATACCAGCGTCTCAGCGTTGGCGACACATCCCACGGTTGCGCCGTTCAGGCGGATGAAAGCGGTAATCATTCCCTTGCCGTAATCCTTGCCGGGCTCCAGGACGAAGCCGTCATCGGAGATCTCCGCAATCATCTTGCCCGCATCCTCGCAGGATGCGAGTTCCGCGTTCAGGCGGTTGATGTCGTCTTCACAGTCATCGCAGGGGGTATCTTCCTCATTGTTGGACGGAATGACGGAAATCAGGCAGCGGATCTTCTCGAGAAGCTCTTCCTCTGTCCCGCAGAAATCAACATTGCCCGCTTCGGTCTGGAATTCGGCCGCAGCATTGTTGAGCTTGCTCTCATCGCTTCCTTCCAGGGCATTCGGGGAATTGACGAACATCTTCGCGTCCTTCTCCATAAATACAAAGTCAGCCATAGCCGAAGCCACTGCAAGTCCGCCGCCGCAATTACCGAAAACAGCCGCAATCTGCGGGATAACCCCGGATGCCTTGGCCTGTGCCTGGTAAATCTTGCCGAATGCGCCGAGCGCGTCAGACGCTTCCTGGAGACGAAGGCCTGCGGAATCGAGAAGACCGATCACCGGTGCTCCCATGCGCTCTGCCATATCATACATATTGACAATCTTCTTTGCGTGCATCTCTCCGATGGCGCCGCCCAGAACTGCACTGTCCTGGCTGTAAACATACACAAGGATTCCGTCAATGGTGCCGTAACCGGTTACGACCCCATCCCCGGGCGTCTCCTGTGCTTTCAAGTTGAAATCCGTGCTTCTTGCTGTCACATAAGAGCCGATTTCAACAAAGCTGTTGTCATCAAGCAGTTTTATAATTCTGCTGCGAGATGATACTGATGCTGAATTACTCATGTTGCTTTCCTCCATTCAAAATTTCGACAGCGGATGAACTGAATACAGTACGCTGAGTATATTTTATCTTGAAGGCACTCAAAATGCAAGTTATTAACCTATGCAATGACCATCATAAGCCATAGACGATTTTCATTAACCGGACAGCGGAAAACCGCCGGGGCTGGGGG